>CAYOTD010000218.1:7495-7851 GCA_964406685.1 uncultured Solibacteraceae bacterium
CTGGAACGCGCCCGAGACGGCGGGGAACGGGGGCCGGATGCGGGGCACGCCGCGCTTGCCTTCCAGGGATTCCAGCAGCGCGGACTCTTCGCCGCACTCGTACGAGCCCGCCCCGGTGTGCGTGTAGAGGTCGAAGTGGAATTGCGAGCCGAGGATGTTCCGGCCCAGATAGCCGCGCTGATACGCTTCGGCGATGGCCGCCTCCATGATCTCGATGGGACGGCGGTACTCGCCGCGGATGTAGATGTAGCCGGCCGAGGCGCCCACGGCCAGGGCGGCGATGAGGACGCCTTCGATCAACTGGTGCGGGTCGTTCTCGATCAGCACGCGATCCTTGCAGGTGCCCGGCTCGCCCT
>CAYOTD010000219.1:0-501 GCA_964406685.1 uncultured Solibacteraceae bacterium
GGCCTTCAGGACTTCGAGGCTGCGCTTCTTGGCGAAAGGCAGGGCGGGCGGAATGGCGCCCTCGGTCATGGCGTGGTCCACGGCGCGCTCGGGAAGTTCGAAGGTGTGGCTGGGGCGGTTGTGGCAATCCACGCAATCCATCACGCGCACGGAATACCGCTGAGCGGAGTCGGGGGGTGCCCCCGGCGCCAGGTAGACCGTGCTCTTCCCGGCGCGCGTCGATTCGATCCAGGGAATGGTCTGGCGCTTCTCGTCGGAGTGGGCGTAGCGGATCACGACGCCTTCGCCCAGGTGCGCGCCATGGATGCCGGGGCTGCCGGCGCGCCCGCCGCCGATGCGCATCAGCAACACGGTCTTGCTCATCGTGTTGGCTTCGTCGCCGGCGAACTTGCGGACGATACGCAACCGATCTTCCCCGTACTTCTGCGGCCAATGGCAGGCCTCGCAGGTCTCCCGCGCCGGCCGCAGGTTCTCGACCGGCGTCGGAATGGGCCGCTCATA
>CAYOTD010000219.1:511-7840 GCA_964406685.1 uncultured Solibacteraceae bacterium
TGTTGAACGCCACGGCGAATACCTGGTGCAGACCCGACAGCTTGCTGCGGACGAACCAGGACGCGCCCGGACCGATGTGGCACTGCACGCAGGCCACGCGCGAATGGGGCGAGTTCTGGTAGGCGTTGAACTCCGGCTCCATCACCGTGTGGCAGGTCTTGCCGCAGAAGGTCACGCTGTCCATGTAGTGATAGGCGCTGTAGCTGAGCTGGCCGGCGATGACCAGGTTCGCCATCGTCGTCAGCCCCACAAACAGCAGCAGCCGCCGCAGCTTCGGGTTGCTCAAATCGAGCGGCGGCATCACCGCGGGGAGCGCGCCCCGGCTCACCTGGCGGCGGCGGGCGAGCACGATGCCGGCCGGAATCAACGCCAGCCCGAGGAAGAACACTCCGGGCAACACCAAGAAGGTCAGGATTCCGGAATACGGGTTGGCCACCTCGCCGCGCAACAGTGTCGGCAGCAGCGCGAGCCAGAACACAGTGGAGGTCGTCACCAGGACCACTCCGGCCAAGCTCAACACGTTGTTGGACAGATAGACCAGGGGCTCCAGCCAGTGCCGGAGTTTGCCGGACGGCGCGCTCATCCGTTCTCCCCTCCCTTCTCTTCCCCAGGGACAGGGTCCCTCTCCTCCGTGTGGGAGTCCGCCGCGTGCGTTTCCCGCCGGCGCACGCTTTGGCCGGTGAGGAACGCGGTGTCGAGTGGATAAACATCCGGGTCGAAGATGACGCTGTAGAAATGCCAGACGGCGATGGAAAGCGCCGCCAGCACGGCCTCGTAGAAATGGATGGTGGTCGCCAGGTCGATCCAGGACTTGGGCAGAAACCGCAGCGCCCAGTTGTTGGCCCACAGCACGATTCCGGTGAGCGCCATGATAAAGGTGCCCCAGATGACCGCCCAGTACTCGGTCTTCTCGATGTAGCTGTGGGCCGAGAGTCGCGGCTTCTGCCGGCGCAGGCAGAGGGAGTACGCCAGCCCGGCGAAAGCCTCGTAGATATCGGCCTTCACCGGGAACAGCGTCTTCCAGTGATCGCGCAAGCGGCGGCTGAAGATCAGCGTTAAGGGGTGGAACAGTCCCACCACGATCATGACCACCGCCGCGATCCGGTGCGCCGTGCCGCGCACCGGCCAACTGCTCTCCCATACCACCAGCGGCCGGGCCCACCATTGCTCCGGGTATTTCAGCGCGAAGCCGGTCCACACCAGCACAACGAAGGACACCGCCAGCAGAGCGTGCTGGACCCTTTCCAGCGGATACATCCGCGTTTCGGGATGGGTATGGATCATCGGCCTCAGCGCCGCGGTAGCGCTGGGCGCCAGGCGCAGGCTGATCAGCTTGCGAATCCAGTCGCCGCCGTGATGCAGCAGCATGAAGCCGATAGTCGCCGGGATCATGCTGAGGTAGAAGATGCGCGCCCATCGCACCAGGTCCGGTTCGCGCCCCCCCTCGATCACGTGGATCGGCCCCAGGGCGAAACGCGAGCCGGCGCCCGGATGGCACCTCCCGCAGGTGGCGGGGAGGTTCTTCGGATGGATCATCGACTTCGCGTCGCTGGAGGGCAGGATGTTGTGGACGCCGTGGCAACTGGCGCAATTGGCCACGGTCTGCGAACCGGCCTTCGACGCCAGCCCGTGGAAGGACGACTCGAAGCTTGTGATGCGGTCCGGCGGCAGGCCGAACTTGCGCGAGAGGCGAACGTCGCCGTGGCAGTGGGCGCAGGTTTCCGAGACGTGGCCCGCGTGAACCGGCGAAGCGCTGTCCCGCCGCGGGAGGATTCCGTGCTCACCGTGGCAGTCGGTGCATGACGGCGCGTCCCGCTCGCCCCGCGCGACCGCCAGGCCATGCACGCTCGCCTGGAACTCGGCGGCCACCCGGTCGTGGCACATCCCGCAGGTCTCCGGCACCGCCTTGCGGAACACGTCGGTCCGGGTGGAGGCCGTCTCATGCACGTCGGAGTGGCACATCGCGC
This sequence comes from uncultured Solibacteraceae bacterium, assembly GCA_964406685.1. GTDB lineage: Bacteria > Acidobacteriota > Terriglobia > Bryobacterales > Bryobacteraceae > JACQZT01. The sequence continues at coordinate 2,479 of CAYOTD010000219.1, forward strand.
AGCCCGGCGCGGCCTGGTTGCCGGCCTTGGCCGCCCGCCCGTGCACTCCCAGCGCGTAGTCCTGAACCTGCGAGGAGTGGCAGGTGGTGCAGGCAGGCTTGGGGACGTTGGGCGGGTGCGGATACTTCTCGTGTTTCTCGTGGCATCCCGTGCACCCCAACTCGCCGTGCGCGGAGATCTTCAGTTTCTTTCCCTGGTCGTGGCAGGACGCGCAGGCCGCCTCGCCCGGTTGCGCCCGAAGCGGGGATGCTGGCGCGGCAGCCATCAGAAGCACAGCCAACCCCCACTCCACGGACAGCCAGCCGGGCTTCTTTCTTGCACGCTCCCCAGGAGACACAGACACCCCCTCCGCCGCCCGAAGGCAACTCTGAGCTCGCTTCAACTTGTGCCGCGGACTACGTGAAACTGGGCCCGGCGCTGTCTGTCCAGCCCCTGTACAGATAGAGACCCACCAGACCGATTGCGTACAGAATGGCAAGTACGGTCAGGATCTTTCCCCAGCGGTCCACCGCCGCCAGTCTCTTCCCAACGGCCACCTGCTGACTAACCACAGCGGTCTCGGCCTCGGAGACGTGCAAGGAATCGTCTTCAGAGTTCGCCACTTTCCAGCGATAGATCGCCAGGACCATAACGATAACCGCAAGGACTACCCAACCGATCACCCAAGGTGCAAGGTTCATGGCCCGCCTCTCTTCGAGCCGGTCAAGCCCCGCCGGTTCCGGCCACCCTCATCGCGGGCGCCCGGCCGCTGCGGCCCGGCTCCACGAAATCGTTATACCAGACGCTCGCTTTCACGCGCCTCTCAGACTATATCAAGTCATCCCGGCGGCTTCCAGAGCCCCCCAGCGGAATCCCCGCGTCCCGGGCGCCAACCGTCAGCCCAGGTTCCCGCTGGGAGCCGGCGCGGCGGGGAGAGACTTCGCGCGGGAAGCCTCCCTCGCCGGAGCCGGCTGCGAACTGTTCGCGGCCCTCAGCCGCGCGGCCATGATCGCTAGAACTGCCGTATTCAGAGGGTCTTTGTCCGTGATGACCGAATTCACCCCCGCTTCCCACGCCCGATTGAGATCGTCGGACTCTTTTCGCGCAACCAGGACCACCCGTTCCGGGTTCTCAGCCGGTTTGGGCATCTGATTGAGATGGTCCAGATCCAACACGATCACTCCGTTGCGACCGGGGTCCGGCCGGTCCGCAAGCACCACTTCCCAGGACCCATTGCGCACCAGCAGATCACGCAGCGCCGCGGCGTAGCCGGCATCGGTGATGGCGATCTGGATGGTATCCATGGGATCGGACGGAGCGCTCCGCCAGAGAACTTAACCTTTCTTCTCCTTCGCTTTGTAGCCCTCCAGGGTCTTCTTTTCTTTGTAGTATTTGCCGGCGTCGTTCAGCTCTTTCGAGGTGGCGGTGACGTGGCAATAGGCGCACGGCTTCTTCTCTTTCTTGGTGTACTCAGCCTTTCCATACGACAGGGAGGTGCTCAAAACCAGCCCTCCCACAAATACGAACAGGGGAATCCCATATTTCAGCGCTCTCATCGTACCTCCGCGCAGAGAGAGAGCAATCCTAGTACCAGTCCCCTGCGGCTCCACCAGGGAACTGGCGACAGTGCTCAGCAGACCCTCAAAGCCCCACCGAGAAAGACCCTGAGTGTGGATTTTCCTGGCGAATTGCGCCTGTGAGTGTCGAAAAACGTAACGAGGACACTGCTTTTTCCTTGCGCCAAGCGGGAATGCCTCCATTGGGCCGTCTGACAGCGCACTTTCCCCCAAGGTCGACGGCCAGGTTGTGTAAACTGCCCCAGACGAACCGTCCCCGAGATGCACCATAGGGCAAAGTACCAGTACCACCACCTGCCACGAATGCTATAGACTGGAGAAGAGGGGGCGCCAGGCCAGACGACCGTTTCCCGGTCCGATATGGGGATCTCACCCGTTTTAGGTTTTCCCTAGGCCGGCTGGAGACGGGGGGTGGGAAATATCGCTCAGTCGGCGAGTCAAGGGTCACGACCTGGGTGATATACTCGCCCCAGTGAGCATGAGGGGTTATTTGTAATGCCAAAGCTCTCGGTTAGTTGGCAGAGGGCGAACCTGCTCGAAGCGGTATTCGATCAGCTATCGGACGCGATGGTTCTCTACGACGCCAACCTTGTGATTACGGGCGTTAACCAGGCGGCCGAGCGGCTGTTCGGCATGGCGGCCACGGACATGGTCGGACACAGTTGCCGCGAAGTCTTCCGTTGCAGCACCTGCGAGAACGACTGCGGCGTGCTGGTGGGGCTGAATCAGAATCCCTCGGCCCATCACAGCACGCTGCGCCTGCACACCGACAACGGCCGCGAACGACTGGCGGTGATCCGCACCACGCAGTTGTTCTCCGGTGACGGCTCGCTGGAAGGCGCGATCGCCACCATCAAGGACATCACCGACGAGGTCTCCCCGGAGAAGCGCGAGGTCATCGCCGAATCTCCCAGTATGAGAGAGGTGCTGAATTTCGTCCGCCGGGTGGCGGCCAGCGAGGCGACCACCATTCTGCTGGAGGGCGAAAACGGAACCGGCAAGGACCTGATCGCCAAGACGCTCCACTATCAGAGCCTGCGGCAGACCGAGCCGTTCATCGCGATCAACTGCGCGGCCATCCCGGAGACGCTGCTGGAAAGCGAGCTGTTCGGCTATGAGAAGGGCGCCTTCACCGACGCCCGCAGCCAGAAGCGGGGCATTTTTGAGCTGGCCGACAAGGGCACGCTGTTCCTGGACGAAATAGGCGAGATTCCGCTGATGCTCCAGGCGAAACTGCTGCGCGTGCTCGAAGAGCAGAGCTTCCGGCGGTTGGGCGGACTGAAGGACATCAAGCTGGACCTGCGGGTCATCGCGGCGACCAATAAGAACCTGCGGGAAGCGGTCAGTGAGAACGCTTTCCGCCAGGACCTCTACTTCCGTTTGAACGTCATCCACATCACGATCCCGCCGCTGCGCGAGCGCCCGGACGACATCGTTCCGCTGGGGCGGTTCTTCGTCGAGCACTACAACCGCAAGTTCAAGCGGCACATCAACGGCGTCAGTCCGGAGGCTGTCCGGCTGATGCTGACGCACGACTGGCCGGGCAACGTCCGCGAACTGCGCAACGCGATCGAGCGCGCGATGATTCTCGAAGAAAGTAGCGAGATCCGCCCCTCCAGCCTCCCCATCACCATCGGCCACACAGCCGCGATGGCCGCCGCGGCTCCGGCCGTTTCCGTCAGCGACTTTCCCGACAGCGGCCTGTCGCTGGAAGACAACGAGAAACAGCTTCTGATGCGGGCGCTGGAAAAAACCGGCGGCAACCAGACCCAGGCCGCCAAGCTGCTTCACATCACCCGCGACACGCTCCGCTACAAGATGAAGAAGTTCAACCTCCGCTGAGCGCCGGCGGAAGGGTGGCGTACAATCGAAGGTTGCCCGGTCCGTGTGCCACCATTGTCATCCCCACCCTGAAAGCGGGCGAGGAACTCGCGGCCTGCCTCGACGCTCTGGACCGCCAGACCCTGAGTGAGTTTGAGGTAGTGGTGGTGGACAACAGCGGCCAGGGGTTGGCTCTTCCGGTCGTACAAGGGCGGGCGCGCGTGACCGTCGTCGAGAACCGCGCTAACGCCGGTTTCGGAGAGGCCGTCAACCAGGCCTTCCGCCAATCGGCGGCGCCGTTTCTGGCCACCCTGAACGACGACGCCGTGGCGGCGCCGGGGTGGCTGGAGGCGCTCCTCCAGGCGGCCGGATCGGATCCGCGGGTGGGCATGTGCGCCTCGCGGGTGTTGTTGGCCGGGCAGGACCGGATCGACTCGGCGGGCATGTTGGCCTCTGCCGACGCCAGCAGCAAGCAGCGCGGCCACCTTCAGCCTCCGGAGCGCTTCGGCGAGCCGTGCGAGGTCCTGCTGCCCAGCGGATCGGCCGCGCTCTACCGGCGCGCCATGCTGGACGAGATCGGGCTGTTCGATCCGGACTTCTTCCTTTATTGCGAGGACACCGACCTGGGGCTTCGCGCCCGCTGGGCCGGCTGGACGTGCCGGTATGCGCCCGGCGCGGTGGTCGAGCACCGCTACTCGCTTTCCGCCGGGCGCGCCTCCCCGCTCAAGGCGTACCTGGTGGAACGCAACCGGCTCTTCGTGCTGGTCAAGAACTATCCCCTGGCGATGCTGGCGGTGGCGCCGTTCGCCACCCTGGCGCGGTACTTCTGGCACCTGGTGGCGATGGCCCGCGGCCACGGCGCGGCGGCGCAATACCGGCAGGACGGCCACAGCGCTCTCGGACTGGCCGCGATCGTACTCAAGGCGCACCTGGCCCTGCTGGGGAGCCTGCCCCGCCTGTGCCGCCGGCGCCGCGAGATCCGGCGCCGGGCGCGGCTTTCCCCGGCCGAGTTCCGCCACTTGATCCGGCGGTATTCCCTCAGCCCGAAAGAGGTGGCATCCTTGTGACAATGGCGCCCAATCCTGGCTTGCTGATGGTCGTGATCCCTGCCTACAACGAGGCGGGCGCGGTGGGCGGCGTGGTGCGCGAGGTCCGGCAGGTGGTGCCGGAAGTGCGCATCCTGGTGATCGACGATTGTTCGGAAGACTCGACGGTAAGTGTCGCCCGGCATGCCGGCGCCGAAGTGCTCAGCCTGCCACACCACCTCGGCCTGGGCGGGTGCGTGCAGGCCGGCTACAAGCTGGCCTATGAACTGGGCTACGAATTCGTGATCCGCGTGGACGGCGACGGCCAGCACGACCCCCAGTACATCCCGCACATCTACGAGGCGCTCACCACCTCCGGCTGCCAGATGGCCATCGGCTCGCGCTATCTCGACGGCCCGGAGGCGCACACCAGTTTCGTGCGCGGCCTCGGAATCCGCTTCTTCCGCCTGATGCTGCGGCCCATCCTGGGGCGGCCGGTGAGAGACCCGACCTCGGGCTTCGTGGGCGTGAACCGCGCCGCCCTGGAGCTGTTCACCCGCAGTTTCCCGCTCGAGTACCCCGAGATCGAGGCGCTGGTCGTGCTCCAGCGCAAGGCCTTCCGCTTTCTCGAGGTCCCTTGCCGGATGCGCCCGCGGCAGGCGGGGAAAAGCACCATCACGGCCGTCAAATCGTTCTACTTCGTCATCCGCGTGCTTCTGGGCGTGTTCGTGAATATCCTGAAGTATGAGGGCCGCCGCCGGCGGCAGTGAGCGATGGACCGACTTCTGGACGTAACCACCGGTTTGAGCCTGGCGCTGCTGGTGCTGGTGCTGGTCTCGGTGCGGCGCGCGCACATCCGCGTCGAGTACTCGGTGAGCTGGCTGGCGGCGGCGGCGCTGCTGTTGATCCTGTCGCGCCTGGGCGGCTTGCTGGACCGCATCGCCGTGATTCTCGGCCTGG
>CAYOTD010000220.1:0-7828 GCA_964406685.1 uncultured Solibacteraceae bacterium
GAGAGGTTCTCCTCGTTGACCGCGGCGATCATCCACAGCAGCGACAGGTCGCTGACCACGAACAGCTCGTTGGCCGGCGCCACCACGGTTCCGTTGGTCACGTTGCGGGTCAGCACCACGCCGGAGGCCGGCGTCTTGATGGGTATCAGGTCCTCGTCGGGTTCGTCTTCGCCTTCGGCGTGCGGAGCCGGCTCTTCCAGGGCGATCTGGAGGAATTCGAGCAGGTGGCGCCGGGAGCGCTCGACCTCGATCTCGGCGTTGGCGCGCAGCGTCTGTGCGCCGCGCAACTCCGCCTCGGCGTGCTCGACCTGCTCCAGCGACGCCGCCTTCAGAGCGTACAGCCGCCGGGCGCGGTCGCGCGTGCGCGTGCTGTAGGTTTCCTGGGCCTGGGCGTGCGCCAGATCCGCCACCGCCTTGCGATACAGCGCGCGCGATTCGTGGATGTCGTGGCTGTGCATGCGCGCCAGCACCTGCCCGCTGGCCACGCGGTCGCCCGTGTTGGCCGTCACCCGCAGGATGCGTCCCTCGCTCATCGCGCCTATCCGCCAGGTGCGCTCCTCGCTCACCGTGATGCGGCCGCTGGCGCGCAGCACTTGGGGAATCGACCGCGCCGCCACAGGCTCGACGGCGACTCCACCCTCGCTCTGCATCCGGGCGCTGAGGACGACTTCCTTCGCGGAACCGGCGGGAGCGGCCTCTTCTTTGGCCGCCGGAGGCGCCTGGCGCGAGCATCCGGCCAGGACGAACAGCACGCTTGCGATTGGGACCCAGCGTCTCATGGAGCAACCCCCAGGGCGGCTTCCAGGGCCGCCTCGCTCTGCCTGTACTGCGTCAACGTCTGATAGTAGAGCAACTCGGCATCCACGCGCAGCCTCTCGGCGTCCAGCAGGCGCAGCAGGTCGGTTCCCCCCTCGCGATAGGCGGCCAGCGCGATCCGCGCGCCCTCCTGCGCCCGCCGGCGCAAGGGACCGAGCGACTCGCTCACCTGCCGCCGGCGGATCTCGTACTCGGCGGCGGCCGCGCGCACCTCGGCGCGCACCTGGGCTTCGGCCGCCGCCAGGTCGGCCTCCAGCGCCTTCACTTCCGCCGCGGCGGCGGCGATGGCGCCCTGGTTGCGCCGCGCCAGCGGCAACTCGACCACCGCGCCGGCGATCAGCGTGTTGAAACCGGCGGCGCGCTTGTAACCGAACAGGGCATCCACGTCGGGCCGGGCAGCGGCCCGCTCCAGCCGCAGCGCGGCGCGGGCGCGCTCCACCAGCAGCCGCGCCAGGCGGACTTCGGCGCGGTTCTCCAGCGCCGCCGCCGGACTGGCGTCGATCTCCGCGCCGGGCGGCGACTCCAGAGGATCGGCGAGGTCCATCTCGGGAAACTCCCCTCGTCCCATCTCGCGGAAAAGCTGGATGCGGGCGCGTTCGGCGTCGAGGGTGGCCGAGTTGGCGGCGATGGCCAGCCGGTCGCTCTCCAGCCGCACGCGCAGCAGTTCGGATTCCGCCATCGCCCCTTCGCGCACCCGCATCTCGTGATACTCGACGATCTGCTGGAACGTCCGCCCGTTTTCGCGCAGCAGGTCCTGGATCTTCTTTGCGCCGGCCGCGCTCCAGTAAGCGGTTTTGACGCGGGCGGCGATCTGGCGGCGGAGCAGATCCATCTCAAGCCGGGCGCGGCGCACGCCCGCCTCGGCCACCTCGATCCGCCGCGCGCGCTTGCCCGCCGTCTCGATGGGTTGCGTCAGAAAGGCGTAGGTGTCCGCGTCGCGGCTGAAGGAGAAGGCGGGCGTGCCGTGCGCCCGCAGGTTCTCGGTCTGGAACGTGAAGCGGGGATTCGGCCGCAGTGCGGCTTGCGTGCGCGCGCCTTCCGATACCGTCACGCGCCCGGCCTCCGCCTGGAGCGCCGGATGCTCCGCCAGCGCCCGGGCCACCGCCTCCTTCAGCGACAGCGCGGTCTGGGCCGGCGCCGAAACACTGAACAGCAAGATCAGAAAGATCGGTTTCATGGGGTCCAGTCGGTCAAAGCCATTCTAAGCTGCCGCGCTACACTACGGGAATGCGAGTCCCTATCTACCAGGTCGACGCTTTCACCTCGCGCCTGTTCGCCGGCAACCCGGCCGCCGTCTGCCCGCTGACGGAATGGCTCGACGACGCCACGATGCAAGCTATCGCCGCCGAGAACAACCTGTCCGAGACGGCCTTCTTCGTGCCCCGTGGCGAACGCTACGATCTGCGCTGGATGACGCCCGAAGTGGAAGTGGACCTCTGCGGCCACGCCACTCTCGCCACCGGCTTCGTGATCCTCAACTACCTGGCGCCCGGACGCGATACCGCGGTCTTCGACACCCAGAGCGGTGAGCTCGTCGTGCGCCGCGACGGCGCCCGCCTGGCGATGGACTTCCCCGCCCGCCCCCCGCAACCGGTGCGCCCGCACGAGCGGCTCGTCGACGCCCTCGGCACACAGCCCGAGCAGGTCCTCGCCTCGCGCGACTACCTGGTGGTCTACCGCGACGAGGAGCAGGTGCGCACGCTCCAGCCCGACATGGACCTCGTCGCCGGCGTCGACCGCTTCGCGGTGATCGTCACCGCGCCGGGCCGAGACTGCGATTTCGTCTCGCGCTTCTTCGCTCCCGCGCAAGGCGTCGCCGAGGACCCGGTCACCGGCTCGGCCCACTGCACCCTGGTTCCCTATTGGTCCAGGCGCCTGCGCAAGACCCAGCTTCACGCTCGCCAGGTCTCCGCCCGCGGCGGCGAGCTGTTCTGCGAGGACCACGGCGAACGTGTAACCATCGCCGGCCACGCGGTGCTCTTCTTCAAAGGCGAGATCGAACTGCCGTGAAGACCTCCGCTACTGAAGCAGCAGCACCGCGATTCGCCCGTCGGTGACCACCTCGTCGCCGGTGGCGTTGCGCGTCTGCTTGGGCACGGCCGGCCGCCCGACCAGGGCCAGCCCTTTCACCCGCCCCCCGAAGATCAGGTCGTTGACCACCTTGGCCCGCTCGCGGTCGATGTGGCTGTCGATCTTGTGAATGAAAGTGCGGTTGGCGGCCGAGAACTCGATGCCCGTGTCGTGCGTGGCCGCGCAGGCCCACACCGGCTTATCGAGGAACGTGGCCGACCGCCGCCAGACGCGCAGGTGATGGCGCGCGGCGAAGGTGTTGAGCTGCTTCTGGTAATCGAACACCGGCCGGGCGCCATCCAGCAGCAGAACCGACATCGGAGCCTCCTTGTAGCCCCGGTTCTCAACGATGGCGCGGAAGGTCTCCAGCTTCGACAGCGCGTTGAGCGAGGCCGCCGTATTCCAGCCCGCGGCCTGAAAGGCCGCCTTCAGCTCCTCCTCCGTTCCGACGTACATCAGGTTGGTGATGTCGGAGGGTTTCGGCGGGTTCTCGGCCACGGTTTGGAACGGCTCGCGCGCCACCAGGTCCACCAGCGCGGACAGCTCCGGAATCTCCTCCGGCATCGGGGCGACCTTCATCGGCCCGTTCCAGGCCACCGGCTTGGTGGTCTCGAGGACCATCTCCGTCCCCGGCTCGTAGACGATCTCGATATCGGCCTGCTTCACCACCGCCGACTTCACCACGCCGAGGAAGTCGCCCAGCTTCGACAGCCGCTGCGAGAGCAGCGAGATGCCCGTGTCCATCTTCGCCGAAATGGTCTCCGACGCCAGAATCCCGATCACGCGGCCGTTGGCGTCCACGCCCTCGCGCGCGTTCTCCACCTGCTTGAGCGTGGCCGCGACCGCCGCCTTGGCGTCGCCGGCCGACATCTCGGTGAACTCGATGGCGAGGATGGCGCGATCCGCCGCGCCGGCCGACGCCTTGGCCTCCTTCACCGTCCCGCGCAGCGTGACGCCGGCTGGAATCAGCACCCCCGCGTCGCCCACCACGGGGCGGACCAGAACACCCTCCACGGCCTGCCCGGCCTTGGAGGCGTTGCTCGCCACCTTCGCGTTCAGGCGCACGTGGAGTTCAGCGCCCTTGGGCGCCTCGCCCGCCGCCGCAAGCGCCGCCGCAACAAGGGTCACAATCGCCGGCCGAACCCAGTTGAAAGCCATTCTGCCCTTGACTGTAACATGACCGGGCAATATAGTAAGCGGCGAGGGAAGCAAAAGGGGGGCCCAAAATGCGCATTTTTGCCGCATGGGGAGCGGGTGTACTCACTCTGTGCTTCAGTCCGGCGCTGTACGGGCAGGCCGGACTTGGTTCTATTACCGGCACCGTGGCGGATTCCAGTGGCGCCGTCGTGCCCAGCGCGAGCGTCAAGCTGCTGGAGATTGCCACCCAGGGCTCGCGCACGGTCACCACCAACGAGGCGGGGCTGTTCACGTTCCCCTCCGTGGTTCCGGGCCGCTACACCATCACCATCGCCACGTCGGGCTTCAAGGAAAAGCAGCTCGACAACATCACGGTCAACGCCTTCCAGCAGATCGCCCTCGGGCAGATCGGCCTGGAAGTCGGCGAAGGCCCATCGTCCATCGTCACCGTCACGGCCGAGCAGCAACTGGTGAAGGAAACCGGCGTGCGCTACGAGACGATCCAGTCCAAGCAGGTGGCCGAGATGCCCTTGAACGGGCGCAACTGGGCCACGCTGCTGAAAGTGATCCCGGGCGCGGTGCCCACCAACACCTCCGCCATCAATGGGCGCGAGTACGGCTTCTACGGCTACGCCGATTACAAGATCAACGGGAAGAACACCAGCCAGACCCAGGTCAATCTCGACGGAGGCAGCATCGTCGACCACGGCAGCGACGCCAAGGTGACGGTCTCCCCCAGCCTGGAATCGATCCAGGAGATTTCCATCCTGACCAACAACTTTCAGGCCGAGTACGGCAACCGCGGCGGCGCCGTCATCAACATCGTCACCAAGGGCGGCACCAATCAGTTCCACGGCGTGGCCTTCGAGAATCTGCGCAACGAGGCGCTCAACGCGAACACGTGGAGCAACAACTACCTGGGCGTGAGGCGGGCGCGGTACCGCTACAACTACTTCGGCGGCAACATCAACGGGCCGATCAAGAAAAACCGCCTGTTCTTCTTCTACAACTTCGAAAAGTACAAGCAGTACCTGCCCAGCTCGGCGGCGCAGAGCCGCGTACCCACGGCAGCCGAACGCGGCGGCGACTTCTCGCAGACGCTCAACGCCAACGGATCGCGGCCGGTCCTCTACCAGGCCGGCTCCCAGTACTCCGGAACCCCGGTGCCGATGCCCGGCAACATCGTGCCGGCTTCGCAGCTCCTGGCGTTGGGCAAGGCGTTGATGAACGTCTATCCAGCGGCGAACTACACCGGCGACCCGTATTACAACTACCTGTTCGCCTACCAGACCGAGCAGCCCCGGCTTTCCCAGGTGGGCAAGGTCGATTGGAACGTGGACGACTCGACGCGCCTCTACGTGCGCTACACCAATGACAGCGGAACCAACATCGGGCGGGGAACGTGGAACTCGTCGGCCAACTTCCCCTGGAACATGATCCAGCAGGAGCGGCCGGACCGCGCGCTGACCATCAGCGGCACGCGCACCTTCTCGCCCACTCTCGTGGTCGAGGGCCTGTTCAGTTGGAGCTACGACTATCCGAACCTGACGCCGGTCTATCCCGAGCAGGTCGACAAGACCAAACTGGGTCTCAACGACCTGCCGGTGATCTACAAGCCGGCCAGCAACCTGCTGCCGGACGTCATCACGGGTGTCTATCCGCAATACCACTTCAACCGCCTGCCCGCCTACGCGAAGGCCGACGAGTGGCAGGTCTCCGGCACCCTGACCTGGACGCGGGGCACGCACATTTTCAAGTTCGGAATGCAGCACATCCGCGACTACAAGGACGAAGTCAGCACCACCATCGACAAGGGCCAGTACAACTTCGGCACCAGCCAGAGCCAGTTCGATACCGGCTACGGCCCGTCGAACATGCTGGTGGGCGCGATGGCCTCCTTCACGCAGTACGAGACGCTGAACCGGAAGGACTCGCTCTACAAGGACTTCCACTTCTTCGCCCAGGATTCCTGGAAGATCCGGAAGAACCTCACCCTGGATTTCGGCGTCCGCCTGTACCACATTCCGGCCGAGTACGACCGCGATCCGGTGGCGCTGAACGACGCCGTGTTCCTGCCCAGCAAGTGGAGCGCCGCGAAGGCGCCGCGGATCTACGTTCCCGACCCGAACAAGCCCAGCGCCGTGATCGATCCGGCCAACCCCGGCAGCCCGCTTCCTTCCAACCTGGCCAGCACGCTGCTTTATAGCATCGTGCCCGGTTCGGGCGACACGCTGAACGGCGTGTACAAGCTGGGAGAAAGCGGCATCGGCAAGGCGGGCATGCGCGATCCGAAGTTCCTGCTGGTGGCGCCGCGCGGCGGGATCGCCTGGTCTCCCTTCGGCAGCCAGAAGACGGTCATCCGCGGAGGATTCGGGTGGGCCTACAACCGCAACGGCATCACGCAGTACATCAACTACTTCAACAACACGATGTCGGGGGTGTCGAACCTGATCCAGACCAGCCTGACCACCATGGCCTCCACCTCCACGGTGAAGCGCCTGGCGGCCAAGAGCTACGGCGTGCGCGACGAAGCCAGCCAGAAGGTGCCGACGGTGTACGACTACAGCCTCTCCATCCAGCGGGAGCTGCCCTTCCAGTTCGTGCTCGACGTGGCCTACATCGGCAACTTGCAGCGCCACCAGCAGCTCGATTTCAACCTCAACGCCATTCCGCTGGGGACGCTGTTCAAATCGTCGAGCGTCGATCCGCGCAGCTCGGGCTACAACTACTACGGCCCGATCTCGTCCTCCAACACCGGCGCGCTGCCCGGCAGCAACGTGCTGGATTCGATCGTCCTGAGACCCTACCAGGGCCTGGACACACTGACGATGACGGCCAACGTCGCCAACCTTCGCCACGACTCCCTGCAAACCACCGCCAACAAGCGTTTCGGCTCGGGCCTGACGTTGCAGGTGACCTACACCTACGGCCGCACGCTCGCGCAGAACGAGAATGTCGGCCTCTACTCGTACCAGTGGAAGGACTACGCCGGCTACATCTCCGGCACCGACCGCAAGCACGTCGCCAGCGTCAACTACACCTACGACTTCCCGAAGTTCGCCGGCGCCCTCGGCTGGGACAACGCCTTCTCGCGCCGCCTGCTGAACGACTGGCAGGTGGCCCACATGCTGACGTTCTTCAGCGGCCTGCCCTATTCGCCGACCTACAGCATCCAGCAGGCCAACACCAGTTCGGGCGTGGGCCTGAACCAGGTCACCCTGGGCACGCCCGACCTGACACCGCGGCTCACAGTGACCGGCGAGGCGAAGGGCTCCGGCGACCAGGCGCACCTGTTCAACGTCTCGGCGTTGAGCCCTTCGCAGGTCTATCCCCAGGCCGACGGAACGGGCATCCGGAACTACCTGTACGCCCCCGGGAGCTGGACCAACGACATCTCGTTCGTCAAGATCATCCGCATCCACGAAGACAAGGCGTTCGAGCTGCGGGCGAACATCTACAACCCGTTCAACACGCCGCGCCGGATGACCGTCATCTCGGGCGTCCAGTACAAGGCGAAGGGAAAAACCTACGCCGACGGCTTCACCGTCTACAACTCGCCCGAAGCGCTGGCGCAGCGGCTGGCCGCCACCGGGGTAACCAACGCGCAATCGCTCTACAATATCTATCGGACCGGCGCCGGCCACATCAACTTGACCGACGTCATGCCGATGCGCATCATCGAGATCGGCCTGAAGTTCCGGTTTTAGCTAGTATCCGCTCCCTGAGGGTCGCGGTTCGCGACCGTCAGGGAGCGATCAATCTGAGGATCTCCAGTGTCTCTAGTCCCGTTCCTTCTGTTTTTGTC
>CAYOTD010000221.1:0-7795 GCA_964406685.1 uncultured Solibacteraceae bacterium
TCGAGATGCGCCTGAAGCAGGCCGTGACCGAGGCCGAAGCGCGGCAAACGGCGAAGTTCCAGGCCGCCCTCGACGACGCCCGGAAGCGCAACGACTTCGAACGCGAGGCCGACCGCGTGCAGGTGGAAGAGGCCTTCAACGTCATGCGCAAGCAGATGAACCGCTGGTACCTGGCCAGCGCCGAAGTGGGAGGCGGGCGATGAGACCGGCCGCCGCCTTCACGCTGCTGCTGGCCGCCGGGGTGTGCCTGACCGGCGCGGACCGGCCGCGGGTCAGCCGCGCCACGGTCGCGGCCATGGAGAAGAGCTTCGACCAGCGGTTGGAAAGAGTGATCGAAAGCCCCTTCCTGCTGCTGGGGATGACGCGCGGGATCTACCTGGAGGGCTACGGGGCGGTCTTCACGGCCGAGGTGAACCTGGCATCCGGCCCCTCGGTCACTCCCTTCCGCCCCAAGGCGACTCCGGAGGACATCGCGCGGCTGCGCCAGAAGAAGCTCGAACGGCTGCCGGCGCTACGCGGCGCGATGCGCGAGATGCTGGTGTCCTCGGCCGGGTCCCTCGACACGGTTCCGGCCGAAGAGCAGCTCGTGGTGGGCGTGTCGCTGTTTTCGTTCTCCTGGGAGGACACTTCCGGGGTGCCCGCGCAGATCGTGATGCAGGCGCCGCGCAAGACGCTGCTCGAGTTCCAGACCGGCCGCCGCGACCGGGCGACGCTTCCCTCGGTGGTCCAGGTGCGGGAGTTCTAGACGATGCGCCTGGGCGAGATGCTGATCGAACGCCGGCTGATCACGGCCGAAGACCTCGAGCGGGCGCTCGAGATCCAGCGCGAGCGCGGCGAGAAGATCGGCAAGATCCTGGTGGATCTGGGCTTCATCGCCATGCGCGACGTGCTGGCCGCGCTGTCGGATCAGCTCTCCCTTCCACTGGTTACGATTGAAGGACCGCCCCCGGCGGCGCCGGAGTTGGAAGGGCTGTCGGCGCGGTTCCTGCGGCAGTCGCGGGCCGTGCCGGTGGGCATGACGGATTCCACCGTCGAACTGGCCATGGCCGATCCGCTCGACTTCGAAACCCTCCAGGCGGTGCGCGGTTTCATCGGGCTGCGCGTGGCTCCGGTGCTGGCCGCCGAGGCCGAGATCCTGGACGCCATCGACAAGTACTACGGCGAGGCCGAGCGGGCCGAAGCCGAGGCCGAAGCCGGCGGAGCCGAGGCGGCCGAGGACCTCGAACACCTCCGCGACATGGCGAGCGAAGCGCCGGTGATCCGGCTGGTCAACGCCATGATCGCCGCCGCGGTGGAGAAGCGCGCCAGCGACATCCATATCGAGCCGTTCGAGAAGGAGTTCCGCGTTCGCTACCGCGTCGACGGCGTGCTCTACAACCAGGAAGCGCCTCCGCGAGAGCTGAAGGCCGCCATCATCTCGCGCGTCAAGCTGATGGCCAAGCTGAACATCGCCGAGCGCCGCCTTCCGCAGGACGGCCGCATCAAGATCAAGACCCTGGGCCGCGAGGTCGACCTGCGCGTCTCCACCCTGCCTACGCTCTACGGGGAGAGCGTCGTCATGCGTCTGCTGGATCGCTCGGCGGGCGATTTCTACGATCTCCAGCGGCTGGGTTTCGACCAGCGGATGCTGGAGCGCATGGAGTACTACACTTCGCTTCCGCACGGCATCTTTCTGGTCACCGGACCCACGGGCAGCGGCAAATCCACCACGCTCTACTCCGCGCTCAAGCGCATCAACACGGCCGAGCGCAAGATCATCACCATCGAAGACCCGGTCGAGTACCAGATGGACGGGATCAACCAGATCCACGTGAATCCGCAGATCGGGCTGACGTTTGCCGCCGGGCTGCGCCACATCGTGCGCCAGGACCCGGACGTCATCATGGTGGGCGAAATCCGCGACCGCGAGACGGCCGACATCGCCATCCGCTCCGCGCTCACCGGCCACGTGGTCTACTCGACCCTGCACACCAACGACGCTCCCAGCGCCATCACGCGGTTGACCGACATGGGCGTGGAGAACTACCTGATCACCTCGTCGCTGCTGGCCGTGCTGGCGCAGCGGCTGGTGCGGGTGGTGTGCCCCAACTGCAAGACGCAGGACGGCACGCGCATGTCGCCCGACGGGGAGCGCGTGCAGTGCTGGCGGGGCGCGGGGTGTGAAACCTGCTTCGGGTCGGGCTACACCGGCCGGGTGGGCGTGTTCGAGCTGATGGAGCTGAACGAGGAGATCCGCCAGATGGTCATGAAAAACGCGGACGCGGCCACCATCACCCTGGCGGCGCGCCGTAACGGCATGCGCAGCCTGCGCGAGGACGGATGGATGAAGGTCCGCGCCGGCCTGACCACGGTGGATGAGGTCATGCGCGTGACGCAGGATTTCTGATGGCGGCGGCATACCATTTCAAGGCGGTGGCGGGCGACGGCAAGGTCCGCACCGGCATCCTGCACGGCGACAACGAGAAGGCGGTGGCGCGCGAACTGCGCGCGCAGGGCCTGACGCCGGTTTACGTGGGCGCCGGGCGGCAGCAGAAATCCATCGACCTGAAACTGCCCCGCTTCGCCTTCGGCCGGCGGCGGGACGTGCTGTTTTTCACCCAGGAGCTTTCGACCCTGCTCAACTCGGGCGTGCCGGTGGACCGGGCGCTGTCGATCACCAGCGAGCTGACCGAGCACAAGGAGTTCCGCTCGGTCGTGCTCGACGTGCTGCGGGTGCTCAAGAGCGGCAAGTCGCTGGCCGATTCCCTCGCCACGCACCCGGACCACTTTTCGAATCTCTACGTCAACATGGTGCGCGCGGGGGAGGCCAGCGGGTCGCTGGCCGTCATCTTCGAACGGCTGGCCGAGTTCGAGAAGACGCGCGACGAGCTGCACAGCTACATCGTCTCGTCGATGATCTACCCCGGCCTGCTGGCGCTGGTGGGCGTGGGTTCGATCCTGGTGCTGATGTACTTCGTGGTGCCGCGGTTTGCCAGCGTCTTCGAAGAGTCGCGCATGGCCATCCCGCTGCCGACCAAGATCATGCTGGAGACCAGCCGCTGGCTGCAAACCTACGGCTGGATGGTGATCTCGGCCGTGGTGACGGCCGCGGTGGCGCTGCGGCTGTACGTGCGCACGGCGGCGGGCCGGCTGTGGTGGGACACGCTGCGGCTGAAGGTGCCGCTGCTGGGCGATGCGCTGCGCAAGGCGGAGACGGCGCGTTTCGCGCGCGCCATGGCGACGCTGGTGGCCAACACGGTCCCGCTGGTGCAGTCCCTCGGGATCGCGGGCGCGATCCTGAACAACCGGCGCATCGCCGGGTCGCTCGAGCAGGTGGCGCAGGGGGTCAAG
The DNA here is from genome assembly GCA_964406685.1 of uncultured Solibacteraceae bacterium. Taxonomy (GTDB): domain Bacteria; phylum Acidobacteriota; class Terriglobia; order Bryobacterales; family Bryobacteraceae; genus JACQZT01. The sequence continues at coordinate 3,331 of CAYOTD010000221.1, forward strand.
CGGGGGGAAGGCATCTCCGTGCCCTTGCGGCGCACGGGGCAGTTCCCCGTGCTGGCCGCGCACCTGCTGAGCGTGGGCGAGGAGACGGGGAGGCTGGACCAGATGTTCGCGCGCATGGCGGAGATCTACGAGAACGACACGCGCGCGGCCATCAAGCGATTCACCACGGTGTTCGAGCCGCTCATCATCCTGGTGATGGGCATCATCGTGGGCGTTCTCATTTTGAGCATGTTGCTGGCGATCACCAGCATCAACGAGGTGGCGGTGTGAATCGGAAAAACAGACGGCGGCAGGCGGGCGTCACGCTGATCGAGATGCTCGTGGTGGTGACCATCATCGCTCTGTTCGCGGCGCTGGTGGCGCCCCGGATGTTACGGCGCAGCGACGCCGCGCGCGTCACGGCGGCGCGCGCGCAGATCAACTCCTTCATGACGGCGCTGGGCGCCTACAAGCTCGACACGGGCCTGTTCCCCACCACCGAGCAGGGCCTCCAGGCCCTCCGCGTGCGCCCGCAGAACGTCAACCAGTGGGAGGGGCCGTACCTGCCGCAGGACATCCCCAACGATCCCTGGGGCCGGCCCTACGTCTACAAGTTCCCCGGCGAGCACGGCGACGAACCGGACATCGTCTGCCACGGCGCCGACGGCCAGCCGGGCGGGGACGGCATCAACGCCGACATCGTGAGCTGGAAATCGCAGTAGGAGGGACGATGCGCGCGCGAAGCCGGGGCCGCCGCGGGGTGACGCTCATCGAGATGATGATCGTGGTGGCCATCATCGCCCTGATGGCGGGCATCAGCTTCCCCTCGGTCACCACGGCGGTGGATTCCATCCGTCTCTCCTCGGCCTCCGGCGCCATCGTCAGCTTCCTGAACGCCGCCCTGAACCGCGCCGAGCGGCGCCAGCAGGTGATCGAGATCGCGGTGTCCAAGCCCGACCGCTCGCTCACCATGCGCTCGACCGAGCCGGGCTTCGTGCGCCGCATCGAGCTGCCCGAAGGCGTGGCCATCCTCGCCATCCTGCCCGAAAGCCCGGACTCCGCCGAGACCGGCCGGCGCTTCCTGCTCTATCCCGGCGGAGTGACGCCGCGCATCGGCATCGAGATCGCCAACCGCCGGGGCGCGCGCCGCATCGTCCGCGTCGACCCGATGACCGGGGCGCCCAACGTCGAGCGGGGGGAAAACCCATGAGCGGACGCCGCGGATTCACGCTGCTCGAGGTCCTGGTGGCCACCACCATCATGGCGATTGCCGTGGTGGGACTGCTGTCGGCGCTGGCGGCCTCGATGCGCAACGCGGCCCGGCTCACCGACTACGACCGCGCGGCGCTGGTGGCGCGGCGCAAGATGGACCAACTGCTGCTCGACCAGCGCCTGGCGCGGTTCGCGGTCGTTCAGGGCGAATGGGACCGTGCGGCGGCCGGTGTGGAGGGTGGTTGGCGCGCCCGCGTGACGCCGTTCGAAACGCCTCCGCGCGCCGGCGGCGGGAGCTTGGTGCTGGACCGGATCGAGCTCGAAGTCTGGTGGAGGAGCGGCGAGCGGCGGCGCTCGTTCACCCTGGAAGGCTTTCGGCGGGGAATCCTGCGGCGCGAGGAGGCCGCGATGCTGGGGGCGGCGACGCCATGAACCCCCGCCGCGCGCAAGCCGGTATGACGCTGATCGAGGTGCTGATCGCGGTGACCCTGGTCAGCCTGCTCTCGGTCGGCATCCTGATGGCGATCCGCACGGGGCTGAATTCAATGGGCAAGACCAACGACCGGCTGATGGCGAACCGCAAATCGATCGGCGCGCAGATGGTGTTGGAGCAGCAGATCGCGGGGTTCATGCCGGTCTTCGGGGATTGCGTTTCCGCGCCCGGCGCGCCCCGCACGCGCATCCCGTTCTTCCAGGGCGAGGCGCAGACCATGCGCTTCGTATCGGCCTTCTCGCTCGACGAGGCCCACCGCGGCGCCCCGCGCCTGCTCGAGTTCCAGGTGATCGCGGGGGCCAGGAACGAAGGCGTGCGGCTGGTGGTGAACGAGCATCTCTACGTGGGGCCGCTCGCCGCCGGCCAGTTTTGCCTGGGACGCTCCATCGATCCGGTGACCGGCGTCATGGCGCCCATCTTTCCGCCGGTGCAGATCGGGCCGGGATCCTTCGTGCTGGCCGACCGGCTGGCCGCGTGCAGCTTTTCCTATCGTCTGGCGATGCCCCCGCCCGCCTTCGAGCGGTGGGAGGCGCGCTGGCTGCGCAACCAGTGGCCGACGGCCATCCGCATCGAGATGGTTCCGCTCGAGATCAACCCGGGGAAGGTTCCGCTGGTCTCCCTCACCGTGCCGCTGCGGGCGCAGAAAGATCCGGGGTTGGAATATGTCAACCAGCCGCAATAGTGCTCGGTCGCCCCGGCGTGGCGGCGCGCTGCTGGCCGTGCTGTGGCTGTCGGCGGCGCTTTCGGCCATCGCCTTCGCCGTCGCCACCACCGTGCGCGGGGAGACCGAGCGGACGGCCACCTTCACCGAAGGCACGCGCGGCTACTTTCTGGCCACCGGCGCCATCGAGCGCGCCATCCTCTACATGCTGTGGGGTCCGGGGGTGAAGAACCCCGACGGCACGCCGCGCTACTACGAACCCGGCATGCCGCTGCTGCGCTTCGCCTTTCCGGCCGGCGAGGCGGTGGTGGAGATCATCCCCGAGTCGTCCAAGATGAACCTCAACACCGTCAAGCCGGAGGAACTCCAGCGCCTGCTGCTGGCCCTGGGGACGGAGCCGGAACGCGCCTTCGAGATCGCCGCGGCGGTGGCCGACTGGCGCCGGCCGGCTCCGCCGGGAGCCATGGGGCCGTTTGATTCGTTTTACCTGGCGCGCACTCCGTCTTTTCCGGCGCGGCATGCGTCTTTTGATGAGGTAGAGGAACTTCTGGTGGTGAAAGGCATGACGCCGGAGCTGTACTACGGTGGTTACGAGCACACTCCCGAGGGGCGCCTGGTCCCCCGGGCCGGCCTGCGGGACTGCGTTTCGGTGTACGGCTCCCCGGACATGTATGACGTCAACAGCGTCGAGCCGGCGGTGATGATCGCCGCCGGGATGAGCCCGGAAACCGCCCGCCTGATCGCCGGCGCGCGCGGCCGGATGCCGTTCCGCCAGATGCGCCAGGTGCAGGATCTGACCGGCGGCCCGGTCCCCGGCCTGAACCGCCTGGGCTTCGGGAGCAGCACCATCTTCACGCTGCGCGCCACCGCGCGGCCGCGCACCGCCAACGGCGGGCCCTCCGACCTGCGCCGGACGGTCGCCGCGCTGGTCAAGTTCGCCGCCCTGGGCGAAGATCCGCCGCTGACGGTGCTGCGCTGGTACGACAACGCCCCCGTCCCCGCGAGGAGTTTCTGATGGCGGCCCACTATCCGCGGAAGTGGCTGGCTTTCGGCGCCGGGGTGGGCATCGAGATCGGCCAGCGCGACCTGAGGGTCCTGGTGACGCGGGTGCGGCCCACCGGGGTGCAACTGCTGGGCGCCTCCAGAATCGAGAACTTCCGCGAGCGCCCGGCCACGGAATGGGGGGCGGAGTACGCCGCGTTTCTCAAGGGCCTGGGCGCCGCGCACATGGTCGCCTCGGCGGTGCTGCCGCGCCACGAGGTCATCGTCCGCCTGCTGAACCTGCCGGGCGTGGCCGACAGCGACCTGGACGCCGCCGTGGGTTTCCAGATCGAATCGCTCCATCCCTATCCGGAAGAGGATGCCGCCGCGGTCTGGGCGCGCGTCGGGCGGACCTCGTCGGTGCTGGTCGCCATCGCGCGCCGCGAGGTGGTCGAGCGCTACGTGGCGCTGTTCGCCGAGGCGGGAATCCGGCTCAAGTCGTTCACCGTCTCGGCCGCCGCCATCTACTCCGCCATCCGCCTGCTGGCCGCGCCCCCGGAGGGATTCGTCGCCTGCCAGCCGGCGGAGGAAGGGTTTGAACTTTACGGGGAAAGCGCCTCCCGCCCGCTGTTTTCGGCGGTGTTCGACACTCCCTTCGACCGGACTCTGCCGCTGGCCGCCTCCGAGCTGCGGTTGGACCCGGCGCAGGAAGCGCTCCCGCTGGAGCAGTTGCTGCCCGCGCCGCGGCGCCTCCCCGCCGATTTCGATCTATCCCGCGCAACGCTCGCCTACTCGACAGCGCTGGCCGGGGCTTGTCCCCGGCTGGCGCTGCCGGCGAACCTGCTGCCCGTCGAGGCGCGGCAGTCGAGCTCGCGCGCCATCTACATTCCCACCTTGGCCCTTGCCGGGGTTCTGCTGATCGTGCTGGCGGCGCTCGCCATCTCGGCGACGCTGGAAAACCGCCGTTACCTGGCGCGGCTGGAAGCCGAGATCGCCCAGCGGGAGCCGCAAGCCCGCCAGGTGGCGCAGATGGAAGCGCAGACCACCGCGGCCCGCGCCCGCACCCACTTGATCGACGGTTTCCGGCAGCGCTCGAAGGCCGACCTGGACGCCATGGCCGAGCTGACCAGGCTGCTGGC
>CAYOTD010000222.1:0-7795 GCA_964406685.1 uncultured Solibacteraceae bacterium
GAAGGCTTCGTGTCGTCGCCCTGGCCGGGGAGTTTCTCGGCCACCGCCAGTCCGCCGACCGTCGCCGCGGCGGCCACTCCGCCGATGATGGCAACCGTGGTTCCCACGCCGATTCCCGCGCCGGCCGCCCCCGCGCCGGCGGCGGCGCCGGCCGCCGCTCCAGCCGCGGCCGCGGCAGCCTTGTCCGAGCAACCCTTCGCCAGGCGCTTCACCTCGGTGACGCGGATCATCTGCGAAGCGTTGGCGGGCTTGGCCGTGGGATCGAGCGTCCCTACGATCTCCACGCGGTTGCCGGCTTCGGCCGCCAGCGCGGCGCCGGTCAACTCCACCGTGACGTGGGTCGTCTCGTCGGTGAGCAGGTACCGGCCGCCCTTCTTCTGGAGGCAACCGGTCAGCCGCGAGGGCGTCGCCGCCCCGGCCGCCTGCGGTTCGAACTCCATCGCCGTACCCGGGTTGAGCCGGGCCACCAGCACGCCCTGGGCGTTGGTGACGCGGATTCCGCCGGCCAGCGCCGACACCTGCACCTTGTTGGATCCGGCCAACTGCACGAAGCCTTTGGCGCCGGCCCCTTCGGCCAGGATGCTCAGGCTGCGAGCCCGCACCGCGTACCCTTGGGTGGCGTCGAACCGTCCGGCGCCCTGCTCCAGGATCAGATGATCACGGAAGACGCGGCCCGCGGCGCCGGCGTCGAGCGACATACGGGCGCCGCTGTCCAGGCGCAGCTCGGAGGGAGCGGCCCCTGTCCGAACCTGTGTCCCTTCAAACAGCGTGGCGTTACCGGATACCTTCTGGTTGTTCACCTGGAAACTGCCGTTTGCCACCGCCACGCCGATGGCCGCCGGACCGGCCTGGCCGATGGCCAGGCATCCGGACAGAACCAATGCGATGATCGCTTGCAATGTTAGTCTCTGCACTTCATGCTCTCCCTGATTGAATGTCGTCTGGAGCCGGAGGTGGAGTCTGGCCCTCCCCCACCGGCGAGATTGCCCTCTTCAGCCGCCGGTCAGCGAGCGCTGCTCCGGCGCCTCCGCCTCTCCGGCCGGCGAGATCCCATCGCGATGCGCCGAGGGAATGGGCTTTTTCAAGGTCCCCTTGAGGAGTTCGGCGAGAAACTGCAAGGTCACGCCAATCTCGGTCACCTTTGTGTCGAGCGTGGCGAGACGCTTCTGAACCAACATCCCGGGCTCGGTCTGCGCCTCGATCGATTCCAGCACAGCCGCCCGCGCGAAATCGGAGATATTCCTGGCGCCCTTAACCAGGCAGGCCATTTTCAGGTCGTCCAGTTCTTCCTGGGTCAGGCGAAAATTCACCAATCGATTTCTGGTCTTGAGAACAGCCATGGGTGGTACACGCCTAGCAGTCGTTGGTTCTTCGGTCCGGCGGCGGCCGCCGGCGCCTGCCATCCAGGCAAGCCTCCGGCTCTGTGAGTCCCACTACTGCTTTCCGCCACCCGTCCCGCGCTGACGGCATGACCTCCCTGGGCCATGCCCCCATCGCCCCGTTCGGGCGGGCCGTACTACATCTTCTGTACGACTTCGCCCGTTTCTCACTCCTACCTATCGGCGGATGCCCCCCTACATTTGAGGGTGGTAAGCGTATTTTCTTCGCCGGAGTTTCTCCACCCCTGCTCGATGGCTCTTCCGCAACGGCCTGGGGCGTCTCTATCTCTTCTTTTCTCCATTACTTACGCGACACTGCCGGAACTCCTCCAGCGCGCCTCCTCCCCTCCCTCTCTCCCCGCTGCCTAGGGTTCTAAGGGGGAGCGGATCGTTTTGCGGTCCGATTACAGATGTTTTTCTCCGAAGTTCGGCGGCAACCTCACTGTTCCGCATCCATGCGAGAATGAAAGCAGGAACGGTTCGGACCGGAGACTGTGGGCCTGAGAGTTCAAATCCCGCGCAACGCCCGATGGGCGCGGTTTCTGTTGCACCCGGTCGGCAAGCTCCTGTTGGGCACGTTCATCTTCTTCTTCACGGTCGGGCTTCTGGTTTTCACCTACTATTACCTGAAGTACGCCCGCCTGATCGACGAGAAACTCGCCGGCGGCCCCTACCCGACGACCTCGATGCTGTTTTCCGCCCCCAAGCCGGTCATGGTGGGCGACCAGACCACGCCGGAGGAGATCGTCAACCAGTTGCGCCGGGCCGGCTACGGAGAGTCGCGCACCAACCGGATGGGCTGGTACAACGTGCGGCCCGACGTGGTGGAGATCTTCCCCGGCCCGGACTCCTATTTCGACCAGGAGGCCGGTGTTCTCAGGTTCGAGGGCGACCGGGTGGCGCAGATCATCTCCCTGCGGGACAACTCCGAGCGCACGCAGTACCTGTTGGAGCCGGAGTTGATCACCAACCTGTTCGACCGCAAGCGCGAAAAGCGGCGCATCGTCCGCTTCCCCGACATCCCTCGCGTGCTGGTAAACGCCATCATCTCGGCCGAGGACAAGCGCTTTTTCCAGCATGCCGGGTTCGACCCGTTCCGCATCGTCAAGTCCGCCATCGTCGACATCCGGGAGCGGCGCCACGCCCAGGGCGCCTCTACGCTGAGCATGCAGTTGGCGCGGACCCTGTGGCTGGACACCTCGCGCACCTGGCGGCGGAAGATCCCCGAGACCCTCATCACCCTGCACCTGGAGCGGAAGCTCACCAAGGAAGAGATCTTCGAGTACTACTGCAATCACATCGATCTCGGCCGCCGCGGCAGCTTTTCCATCCGCGGCTTCGGCGAGGCCAGCCAGGCCTTCTTCGGCAAGGATATTCGCGAACTAACCCTCCCCGAAGCGGCGACCTTGGCCGGACTGGTGCAGCGGCCCAGCTTCACCAATCCCTACCGCTGGCCGGACCGGGCGCGCACGCGGCGCAACGTCGTTCTTTCCTTGATGCGCGAGAACGGCTACATCACCGACCGCGATTACGCCGAAGCGGCCGCCTCGCCGCTCACCGTTTCGCGCGGCGGGGGCGAGTCGCTCGATGCACCCTATTTCGTCGACATCGTCAACGACGAACTCCAGGAGCGGTTCACGGACCACGATTTCCAGTCCCGCTCCTACCGCGTCTACACCACCCTCGATCTGAACCTGCAACGGGCGGCGGCGGAAGCGGTGCGGATCGGCATGCAGGAGGTGGACGCGAAGATCCGCGCCCGCTATCGCAAGGGCGCCACCAACATCCCCGAGGCGCAGGCCGCGCTGGTGGCCCTGGACCCGCAGACGGGCGAAGTCAAAGCCCTGGTGGGAGGACGCAACTACGGCGTCAGCCAGTTGAACCGCGCCCTGGCCAAGCGGCAGCCGGGCAGCGTCTTCAAACCCTTCGTCTATGCCGCGGCGTTGCAGACCGGCCTCGACGGTGGTCCGCGGCTGATCACCACCATGACCACCCTGGTGGATGAGCCGACCACGTTCTGGTTCGACAACAAACCTTACGAGCCGAACAACTACAAAAGCGAGTTCCACGGCACGGTGACGGTGCGGCAGGCGCTGTCGAAATCGATGAACATCCCCACGGTGAAGGTCGCCGAGATGGTGGGCTACGACAGCGTCGTCGAACTGGCCCGCCAGGCGGGGATGAACCTGAACATCCAGGCCACCCCCGCGGTCGCCCTGGGCGCCTACGAGGTGACGCCCATCGAGGTCGCCGGCGCCTACACGATCTTCGCCAACACCGGCGCCTACGTCCGGCCCAGTTTCGTCAAGTACATCCGCGACGAGCGCGGCGACGGCATCTACGAACACAAGCCGCAGCACAAAGCGGTGCTGGATCCCCGGGTCGCGTACCTGATCGTCGATCTGATGGAGGAGGTTCTGCGCAGCGGCACCGGGGCCGGAGTGCGCTCGCGCGGCTTCCTGTTGCCGGCGGCGGGCAAGACCGGCACCTCGCATGACGGTTGGTTCGCGGGCTTTACCTCGAAGCTGATCTGCGTGGTGTGGATAGGCTTCGACGACAACAAGGAACTGCGGTTGGAAGGCGCCCACTCGGCCCTCCCCATCTGGACCGAGTTCATGAAACGGGCACACCAGTTCCGCGAATACCGCAACGTGAAGCCCTTCCAGGCTCCCGACGGGATCGTCACCGTCCTGATCGACCCGCAGACCGGCCAGTTGGCCGCCAACTGCCCCAACGCCCGGCCCGAGGTTTTCATCGCCGGCACCCAGCCGGTGGAGACCTGCCGGTTGCACGGTGGCCGGGGCGGCGCGACGCAGGTGGCCGGCTGGGATGTTCCCGAACCGGTGCCGCCGGCCGCCTCGCCGGAGGCCCCGGAGCACCGTCGGAGTGTGGCCGCCCGCCGGAATCCGGCAGCTGCGCCGGCCTCCCGTCCTCCCCAGCCGGCGCCGGCGGAACCGGAGAGGAAGAAGGGTTTCTTCTCCCGCATCCGCGATCTTTTCCGGTAAGCGTCCCCCGCGATATAGTTGAGGGAGGTAAAGAGGAGGCCGTCATGGTTTCCGCTCTAGCACTGGCAGTCGTTCTTTTCGCCGGCATCCCGGCGCCGCAGGAGACGGCTCCGGCCGCCGCCAGGGAACTCACACCGGAGGCCCGCGCCGACATCTTCATGGCCCGGAAGATGTACCGCGAGGCGATCGATATGTACCGCAAGCTCCCCGAGACGCATATCCTCGCCAACAAGATCGGCATCGCCTACCACCAGTTGACCCAACTGGACCGCGCCAAGAAGCAGTATGAGCGCGCCTTGAAGCTGAATCCCAAGTATCCCGAGGCCATCAACAACCTGGGAACCGTCCACTACGCGAAGAGAAGCTACCGGCGGGCGATCCGCGCCTATAAGAAGGCCCTCGTGCTGACGCCTAACTCGGCGTCCATCCTCAGCAATCTCGGCACCGCCTACTTCGCGCGCAAGAAGTACAAGGACGCTTTCGAAACCTACCAGAAAGCGCTTGCCATCGATCCCGACGTCTTCGAGCATCGCAGTACCCAGGGCGTGCTGTTGCAGGAGCGCAGCGTGGAGGAGCGCGCCAAGTTCCACTTCTACCTGTCGAAGACCTACGCCAAGGCGGGTGTGGTCGACCGCGCGCTGCTGTATATGCGAAAGGCGCTCGAAGAAGGCTTCCGCGACAAGGACAAGTTCAAAGAGGATCCGGAGTTCGCCGCGTTGCGCGAACTGCCGGAGTTCAAGGAGCTGATGCTGCTGGAGCCGCGTGTACTGTAAGCGGAACGGGCGCCGCCTGCTCGCGGCCGCGGGGCTGGCCCTGTTTGGCGCGGCCTGGGGATGCCGGCAATCCCCGTCCGGCGGTGTGCCGCGGCTGGCGCTGCTGCCTTTCGAAAACCTGACCGCCGATAGTTCCCTCAACTGGATCGGCACGGCGGCGCCGGGAGTGATCGCCTCTCAGCTCGCTCCGGTGGCTGGATTGCGCGCCTTCCCCGCCGCAGCGGTGCGCGAGGCCTACGCCGCGCGCGCCAACCAGGTACTACACGGAACGCTGACCGCCGCCGGCGGACGCTGGCGGCTGACCTGCGTCATCGAGGACCTTTCGCGCCGCCGCGTGGCGCGAACCGTCGCCGCCGACGGAGGGGCCGCCGAAGGCGTCTTACCTCTGCTTGACAAGGTAGCCCGGTCGCTGGCCGCCGGCGCGCGTCCCTTCCCCAGCCGGAACGCGGAAGCGGTACGGCTGCTGGCCTTGGCCACAGAACCGGCGGGCTTCGCCCAGGCGGTCGCGGCCGATCCCGATCTCCCTCAGGCCTACATCGGAGAACTGCGCTGGCAGGCCGTCCGCGGCCGGCGCGAGGAGGCGCTGAAGGTTCTCGCCGCCGCGCAAGCCCGCCAGGAGCGGTTCCCCCCCATCGAGCGCGCCGAGTTGTCCATCCTGGCGGCCAATCTCTCCGGCGACCTGGAAGCCCGCCGCCGAAGTCTGGCCGAGCTGGCCTCCCTCACTCCTTCCGATTCCCAGCCGCTGCGTTCGCTTGGCCAACTGGAATACACCGCCCGGCGTTTCGACCAGGCCCGGAGTTGGTACCAGCGGGCGCTCGCCATCGAGCCCGATGGCCCGGACCTGTGGAACATGCTGGGCTATGCCCAGGCTTATGCGGGCGACTTCGCCGGCGCGCGGAAGAGCCTGTCGGAAGGCGCCCGTCTGGCGCCCACCGATCCCAACTTGCAGGACTCCCTCGGCGAGATCCACTTCATGGCCGGCGATTTCGCCGCCGCCGAGACGGCCTTCCAGGCGGCCTACGCGATCAACGCCGCCTGGCGCGGCGGCGGGCCGTTGCTTAAAGCCGCCTGGTCGCGCGCGATGACGGGGGACGTGGCCGGCGCCGACGCGATCCTGTCGAAGTATATCGAGCAACGAAAGTCGTTCCACGATCCGTTGATCCCCTTCCGCGAGGCCCAGTGGGAGTTCATCACCGGCCGGCGGCGGCAGGCGATGGAACGCCTCGCCCGGTTCCGCGCGGCGGCGCCCGGCGAAGTGGCGGCGCACGCCGGCCTGCAACTGGCCGTGTGGCTCTGCCAGACCGGAGACCGCGCCGGGGCGCGCAAGCTTGCGCAGGAAGCATCTCAGGGCGTGGTGTCGCCTCCGGGGCGCAGGCTGGCGGCGATTTTGCTCTTCGTCACCGACTCGCCGGCGCCGGCCAGTGAATGGGCCGTCCGTGCGGCGCGGGTGTTTTCCGAACCCGCCGACACCGCCGCCGGACGCTACGCGCTGGCCTACGCTCTGCTGTTGGATGGACACTTCCCCGAGGCCGCCGTTCTGCTCAAACAGATGCTGCGCTCGACGCCACCGCCTGCCGCCGGCGATCTGGAGACCCTGGCCGCCTGGGCGCTGATCGAGTCCGGACAACTGGAGGAGGCGCGCGCGCTGGCCAGGATCTATCCTCCGCCGGAGGGCCAGGGCGAACCGACTTTCGCTTCGCTGGCCATGCCGGGTGTCCTCTACGTGCATGCCCGGCTGGCCACGCCGTCCGATGCCGCGCGGCTGGCGGCGGTCTACGAAAAGCTCAAGGGCGACGTGCCGGACGCCATCCCCTCGCGGCGCTCAGGCGGGAATTGATCGCCGCTCGCCTTTGAGCAGCATTCGCTCAGGTTGAGTTCCGAAGCGCAGCTCCCGGTCGTGGTCATGCCCTAACAATGCCAGCCCCGCCGTGCGGGCGCACTCCCATTCTTGCGGTGAAAACGAATTCCTCAGCCCAGCGGCGTGGTCCGTTGGATCAGGTGCAGGATGTTGCCGTCCGGATCGTTGAAGAAGACCACTTTGACGCCCTTCGAATCGGCCGGCTCGGTGAGGAACTTGACGCCCGCCGCCCGGACCCGCGCCAGATCGGCCTCGAAATCATCCACGCTCAGGGCGAGGTGGCGCAACCCGGGATGCTTCATGCCCTGTTCGGCCCGGTCGCCTTCCGCCGCAATGATCTCGACCATCGAACCGTTGGGCGCCTTCACGAAAGAAGCCCCGGCGGACTGGTAGACGACGGCGAAGCCGAACACGTCCACGTACCATTGCGCCAGCTTCTTGTGATCGACCGAGGCGATGCCGGTGTGCTCGAAAGCGGTGAACATACTCGAATTATGGCAAATCGGAGATCCCCGCCGTGGCCTCTGTCGCAGAACCTGGCGGCGTTGCGCCCCTCACCGTGCCAGCAGGACCGCGTCTCCATAGGCGGCAGCGATCTCGTCCGCAGTCAGCAGCGTCAGGCGCTCCGCCTGGGCCTGCGCTATCAGCATCCGGTCGAAGGGATCGCGGTGGTGCCAGGGAAGCACTGCCACCTGGCGGGCGTGAGAAGCCGTCAGCGGGAGGTTCTCGAACGCCTCGCCCGCAAGCCTGCTCTCGAAGTCATTCGGCAGGCTCAACTTG
>CAYOTD010000223.1:0-7767 GCA_964406685.1 uncultured Solibacteraceae bacterium
AAACCCGACAAGGACCGTGATATCAATGTGCGCGCGGCCTTCGTTCACATGTTGGGCGACGCCCTGGGTTCGATCGGGATCATCCTTGGCGCCATCGCCATCCGCTACACCGGCTGGCAACGCATCGACCCGGCGCTGTCGGTTCTCATCGGCCTGATGATCATCTGGACGGCGTGGGACATCCTCCGCGAATCGCTGAACATCCTGCTGGAGGGACTTCCACGCGGCATGAAACTGCGCACCGTCTGCGACGCCATTCGCGCCGTGGAAGGCGTGCGGGACGTGCACGACCTGCACGTCTGGAGCCTGGGTTCGTCGGTACACGCGCTGAGCTGCCACGTGAGCATCGAGGATCTTCCTCTTTCGGAGAGCGATGCCATCCTGAAGCGGATCAACCAGCGGCTGGCGGCGGAGTTCCAAATCCACCACACCACGATCCAGTTCGAGCACAACTCCTGCGCGGTGGAGGAGAACGGCTGTTCGCTGCCGTTCTCCAGTCAAGGCGGGGCGTGAGGGCGGGAACGCCCGAAGACTGGTAGCCTGGAAGTAATGGAGCACCCGACGAACGCGAAGCGATGGCCGCGCCGCGTCCTGCTGGGCGGGTTGGGCGTGGCCGGAATGACGGGAGCCGGAGCGATGCTGTACCGCGCCGCGCCATCCTTCTGGCGGCAGTACGCGCGCGAGTTTGGCCGTCCTATTGCTCAAGCCCCCGCGCGCCCCGATCCCCGCCGGTGGCCCGATCGCGGTCTGTTTGCCGCGTGGCTGGGGCACGCCACCGTCCTGATCCGGATCGATGGGTTCACCATCCTGACCGACCCGGTCTTCAGCGACCGCGCCGGGCTGAACCTGGGCCCACTCACCCTGGGCGTCAAGCGGCTGGTGGCGCCCGCCGTGGCCCTGGAGAGCCTGCCGAAGATCGACCTGGTTCTGGTCTCCCACGCCCACATGGACCACTTCGACATCCCGTCGCTGCGCCGCCTGGAGAGCCGGGCGACCGAAGTGGTGACGGCCCGCGGCACCACCGACCTGCTGCGCCCCGCGCGCTACGGGCGCGTGCAGGAGTTGGGCTGGGAGGAAACGGCGCGCGCCGGCCCGGTGGAGGTGCGCGCGTTTCGCGTCAATCACTGGGGCGCGCGCATGCGGTCCGACACCTGGCGCGGCTACAACGCCTACACCATCGCGGCGGGGCGGTGGCACGTTTTGTTCGCGGGCGATACGGCCGATACGGACGCCTTCCGACAGGTGCGCAGGGCGCGCGAGTACCATCTCGCCATCATGCCCATCGGCGCCTATAATCCCTGGATTCGCTATCACTGCACGCCGGAGCAGGCCTGGCGCATGGGGAACGAGGCCGGGGCGGAGCAGTTCCTGCCGATCCACCACCAGACCTTCGCGTTGAGCCGCGAGCCCTACGGAGAGCCTATCGCACGCTTCCTCGATGCCGCGGGGCCGCGTCCTGAGCGAGTGCCGGTGCGTCGTATCGGGGACGAGTTCCGGTTGACTTGAGGACGTAGATCCAGCGGCCGCTGAGTGCCGGAGTGACGGTGAATTCGAGCGCGCCGTCGCGTACCTGAGCCGGCACGGCCGCACCGCGGCTGCCGGGCCTGGCGCCCTCGGCTACCAGCGTCGCGCCGGAGGGAAGACCCGCCGCCGGTATCCGCACCTGGGCCTCGCCGCGCACCCAGATCTGCGCCACCGCGCCGTTCGCCACGCGCCGATTCCCGGCTACCGGCGCCCAGCCGATCTGTTCAACCGGCCGGTCGGCGAAGACCGTGCGGCATCCGTCGATGGTGATTTCCCGCGAGCGGCTGCCGGCGAAAGCGATCAGCGCTCCGGAGCTGTCCACGCGAAAGGCGAGGGCGTTCGCGCCGTCGTAGGTGACGGTGTGGCGGTCGAGCTTGAAATCAACCAGACGCAGCGTGTCGGGTGGCGGTGGGTTGATCTGCATCGCCTTGCGGTCGGCTTCCGGGTCGCGCGAGAAGCCGCCCTCCCAGCTTTCCTCCATCAGCCGCAGGTGGGGTGCGATGGCCACCGCGCCGTTGGGGAAGCGCGTGGCGAGATACTCGGTTTTGCGCGAGATGCGCTCGGTGTTTGCCGCTCCCGGATACGCGCCCAGCGCATCGAGGATCTCGAACCAGTTGCGCGTCTCGTACCCCAGGCTGCGGGATTGATCGTCGCGCGGGCGGTATCCAAGAAAAGTCGCGGTCCCGCCGCCGGGCAGTGTGCGGTGAGTTCCCACGATCCAGTTCTTGACCTGCGCCACCGGTTCGGCGCCGGGACGCGGCGTCACCGGGTAGACGTGGTCCGGCAACAGGTCGGTCAGGATGATCTGCGGCGCGACGCGGCCCAGCGCGCCGAAGAAGCCCACTTGCATCCCCGGCGCCAGCAGGCCCTCGGCGGCCTCGGGCCGGTAGTCGGCGCCGAAGAGATCCTGCCACGCGGGCAGCGCGGAATCGCCTTCCCACGTCAGCAGCGGGGGAGGACCCGACCAGATCAGACGGCCGCCGCGCGCGGCGAATTCCCGCATGAAGTCCAGCAGCTTCCGCGACGGGAACGGTTCGAAGGTCGCCGCGAGAGTGGTATAGCGGCGGCCGGCCATTTCCAGGCCGCCGTCCACCACCCGGGCGCGCTCCAGCAGTTTCGCCGCCGTCGCCAGGTTGGCGTAGCCGTACTGCGTCATCCAGCTTCCGAACCGCTCTTCCACCGCCACCAGGTCGATGGGGTAGAGCATCAGCACATCGACAGCGCGGTGCTCCATGTCCTGAACCGCGCCGAATACCGCAGTCGCGCCCGCTCCATAGGCGTTGACCAGCGCCGTGCGGCGGGCGCTGACCTCAGCCGGCATGCCCCAGTGAGCCGCGTAGGAGTTCGGCACCTGGTTCAGTGCGCCGGTGGATGCGGCCAGGGCTAGGCCCACGTAGTTGCGGTCCAGCCAGCCGCCTTCCGTGGTGTCGTTGCCGTTGCCGGTAAGGAACTCACCCCACTTGAAGTAGTCGTAACAGGCGGTGGCGGCCTGGTGGACGGTGTTGGACCAGAGGAAGTTCGAGGTGTACTCGTACATGCCGGGATGGCGGTTGCGGTTGCCCCACTCCCAGTAGTCGATGGTCGGGCTCTGCGCCCAGGTGGCGTGAGCGCGCGCCTCCAGGCGGTGTCCCGCCTTGCTCTCGGCGTAGCGCTTGGCTTGGACGAACAGGTCGACGACGCCGTCCTGGAGCAGGCGATAGTAGCGGGCGCGGAACAGCGCCGTGCGCCGGACTTCCTCCGGCGAGGCGCCGAAGACGTGCATCACGCCCTGCTTGGCGCTCAGGTCGCTGGCGGCGTCTTCCTGCCCGTGAGTGAAGTAGAGAAGGTAGCGGGAAGTAGACCCAGTCGCCCTGTATGTGCATCTCGTCGGCGTAGAGGCCGTGCAGTTTCACGCCGGCCGCGGCGTACTTGTCGAGCAGTCTCTGGAGGAACGGCAGGGCCTTCGCGCTGAAGTAGTCCATTTCGGGAGTGCGGTACTCCTGCACCACCAGCACGCGGTCGAGCCCCGGCTGCGGAAGCGCTCTGGAGCCGTGGATGCGGATGCGCTGGGCGCGGTAGTCGCCGTTGCGGACCACGAGGTTGTCGTACACCTCAGCCTGCACTCCTTCCTTGATTTCGACGATGGAAGTGGGGTCTACCGCCCTGTAGGGAGCGCCGCGCACCGGCGTCTCACGGAAAGCGAAGGCCCGCACGCGCGTGGGCGCCAGATCCACCGGCCCTTTGTTGTTGACCCACCGCCGCTGGCGCCATAACTCGACGCTGAAGGCGCCAGTTGCCGGGTCGCGCACGCCCTTGCGGTACTGCATCCACGTGCCCGACTCGCCGGTCTGTCTCACATAGGCGGGCCCGACCTCCAGCGGGCTCAGCAGGCTCAGTTCGAGCCCGAGCCCGTGCTTCTGTGCGAAGCGGCCGATGGCGGCGATCCGTTGCACGTACTCGTCCATGTCCGGCGTCAGGCGGCGCGGCGTATCCTGGCCCGGGCGGTACTGCTTGAAGAACTGGTCGAAGGCGATCTTGATGGTGCGCTGGCCGGCGGTCTGGGCCCGCTCGCAGATCTGCCGGAGGCTCTCGTTGCGGGGAACACGGCCGAGCGAGAGGTTGAGTGCGCGGTCCGGGTCCCTCGCCAGGATCTCGAGTTCCTCGTCGGTGGTCAGGATGATGGTGGAGGCGTGGATCTGAAAACCCCACGCGCCGGGGAAGGTCAGCAACTCGCCGCGGTAGACGAGTTCGGGGGCTTGGGCGGTGAGCGCGAGAGTGCACAGCAACAGGGCGGCAACCGGCTTCAGCATCATCCCACAGAATACCAGCCGGACGGCTCGGAGGTTCTTTGCACGCTGCAACGATGCGTCTTGACACTTCCCGCGCTAGGGCGATAACGTACACCAGGGCTTGCGGGCCCGGAAGGAGGTTCTGTGGAAGTAACCAGCCAGGGAGGGATCTCGCGGCGGGCATTCACCGCCAGCCTGGGCTTGGCCGGATCGGCGCATGTGGCGGCGTCCGGCGCCGCCAGAGTCAAGACCATCGACTCCCACGCGCACCTGGCGCATCATTCCAATCCGCGCTGGGCGGAGATTGACCGGCAACTGATCGACGCGGCCGACCGGCTTGAGATCGACCAGCTCTGCTGCTCGCTGCTAACGCCCCGCCGGCCCGCCGTTCTCGAGGAATTCCGCCAGGGTAACGACTGGGCGGCGGAGGCCGCGCGCCGCTATCCCGGCCGCATCCTTTGCTACTGCTACGTGAATCCCGGCTACGTCCGCGAGGCCCGCGACGAGATCAACCGCTGCGTGGAGAAGTTGGGCTTCATCGGCGTGAAGCTCTACAACGAGTATGTCGCCACCGAACCCGTGGTCTGGCCGCTGGTAGAGCAGGTTATCCAGTTACGGGTGCCCATCCTGCACCACGCAGGACACACCGGCTGGCTGGACGCGGCGCAGCCGCGCATCAGCGACGGCGGCACCTTTGCCGAGCTCGCCAAGCGCTATCCGGAGGCCATGATTATCTGCGCTCACATCGCTGGCGGCGGCGACTGGGAATGGACCGTCAAGGCGCTGCGAAACGCCCCCAGCGTGTATCTCGACACCAGCGGCAGCGTGCCCGACGAGGGCACGGTCGAGATGGCCGTAGAGACGCTCGGCGCCGACCGCATCTTGTTCGGCTGCGACCAGTCGATGACGGCGAGCGTGGGGCGGATCCGTTCGGCCCAGTTGAAGGATACCGACCGGGCCAAGATCCTGGGCGGCAACATGGAGCGCATTCTGGCGCGGCGGAGGGGATGATGATCGACGTCAACGCATATCTGGGGCACTTCGCCTTCCGGCAACTGCGGTACAACACTGCCGCCGGGCTCCTTGGTTTGATGGACCGATTCAAGATCGAACGCGCCGCCGTGTCGAGCGCGGCCGCGCTCACCTACCGCAACTCCCAGGCGGGCAACGAGGAGGTGGCCGCGGAGGTGGCCGCGCACCGCGCGCGCCTGATCCCCTTCGCCGTGCTTAATCCCGCCTACGCCGGATGGGAGGACGATCTGAAGACCTGCCACGAGAAGCTCGGGATGAAAGGCGTGCGCCTGCATCCGCGCTGGCATAACTACAAGCTGTCCGATCCGCGGTGCCAAGCGCTGGTTAACACCGCCGCCGAACGGGGAATGGTGATCTCGATCCCGGGCCGCATCGAGGACCGGCGGCAGAGCAGTTGGCTGGTCAGCATTCCGGATCTGGACCTGGACGAGATCGCCGGGCTGATTCGCGCCTGCCCCAAGGCGCGGTTCATCGTCAGCAACGTCACGGGGGTCGCCGGATCCATCCTGTGCCGCAAGGGCAACGGGCTGCCGGAGAACTACGCCGTTGATCTGACGCGGCTTACTCCCGAGTTCGGCAACGAACTCGGCCAGGTGCTGGCGGCTTTGGGCGAGGACCGCGTGATGTTCGGCTCGGGGATTCCGTTCCACTACGCCGGCATCGCCGTGACTCGTCTCGAGATGCTTCAGGCCGGCGACGCGGTGAAGGCCAAGATCCGGTCGCAAAACGCGGCGCGCTGGCTGGGGCTCGCCGCGCGGTGAGGGGCCCGCCTTACTAAGCCGCGGATGAAGGCGGATGGACACCATTCATCCGCGGCTCAGTCCTTTCCGTTCCGCGCGGGTTCAGAACGACAGCTTCAGCGACATGACCCAGGTGCGTGTGGCGTCCTGCGAGGTGATCATGCCGAAAGTGCTGCTGGTCGGCGTCATGTCCGGCGTCATCAGGTTGGGATGGTTCCAGGCGTTTACCACCTCGGCGCGGAACTGCGCGGTCACCAGTTCCCGGATGAGGAAGTTCTTGAAGATGGAGAAATCCCAGCGCGCCTGGCCGTCGGCCCTCAGATCGCTGAACCGCCACGGCGAGTAGCGGATGTTGGAGGAAAGCTGCTGCGTGCTGACGCGGTTGAAGCCGGCGTTGATGTTGAACCAACGATCGACGCTACGCTGGCTCTTCGAGAGCTTCACATCGTCCGGGTTTCCCGTGAACAGGGTCCAGACGTCGCCCCACGCGAGAGCGGGACCGCTCTGGCGCTGCATGACACCGTTGAGCTGCCAGCCGCCGGCGAAGAAGTTCAACACCGCCGGCATGTCCGCGCCGAAGCGGCGCTTGCGCCCGAAGGGCAGTTCCCAGATGCCGCTGGCAACCACGCGATGCGGCCGGTCGTTGGTGGAAAGCGCTTCGTAAGGCATCGCGTCGCTGGTGTTCATAAAGGCGGTGGCGTCCATTGAGCGCGAGAAGGTGTAATTGAACATCACCATGTAGCCCCTGGAGAAGCGTTTCTCAACGCCGGCTTGCAGGGCGTGATACCAGGAGTAACCGATCGGTTCGGCAACGGTAATGCTGCCGAATTGCGGGTAGGGTACTAGCAGGCTCGATCGCGAGATCGTCGTGCCGTAGATCGAATTCGTGCCGTAGAACGGGTTCCGGAAGGACTGGGTCAGGTAGTTGATCGTGGCCGTGTCGCGCGTCAGCGACGTGCTTCGGTAGGTGGCCGGGAGGGCGTTCAGATAACGGTTCACCTGCACGCGCGTGCCGCGGTTGCCTACATAGGTAACCTCCGCCTTCAGTTGCTTTGGCAGCAGGTGCTGTACACCGAACGACCAGCGCTGGTTGTACGGGTTCTTGCGGTTCTTCGCGTAAAAGCTGAGCGCCTGACCCAGGTTGGTGGATAGGCCGCCGGCCGCGCCCAAAGGTTCGATCAGGCCGTTGGGGAAGGGGTTTGCTGTGTTGGCCCGATAGGTGACGCCGGCGTCGAGAGAGACCTGCACCGGCGTGGTGGTGCTGAAACCGCTCTGGATCGAGTTGTACCCGTTGATGCCGATGGAATCGAAGAAGATACCATAACCCGCCCGCAGGATTGTTTCCTTGCGGAGCTGATACGCCAGGCCCAACCGGGGCATGAAGTTGTTCTTCTCCGCGCTCCAGAAGCCGCGCGGGTTGCCGCCCACGCCTGCGAAGGTCAGCCCACCCATGACCTTGAAGGCGCTGGGGGCGATTTCCGGAATGGGGTTCAGCGCATAGTTGGCCTGCGCCTGGGCGGCGATCGGACTCACCTGGTCGTAGGCGAAGCCGGCCACGGACCGGTTGTAGCGTTCGGTGACCGGTGTCTCGTACTCCCATCGGAGGCCGACGTTCACCGTCAGACGCGGCGTAAGGTTGATGTCGTCGTGCACGAACAGTCCAATGTAGGTTTCGTTGTCGGCGTAGCTGGCGGTTCTGGACA
>CAYOTD010000224.1:0-7763 GCA_964406685.1 uncultured Solibacteraceae bacterium
GATAAGCTGGTTGTCACGCACGCCTTCCAGCGCGGCCAGATCCTTCAGGCGGGCCGCCGCCCCCCATCCGAGCGGCTCGATCAGCAGCAACAAGGCAAGCGCTCTTCGCACCGGTTCACCTCAAAACGGAAGCAGTCCCAGCAGCAGGCGATAGAGAATGAACGGACGCCGGACCGCGTCGCCCACCACTCCCTTGCCGTTGATCCGCACCTCGAGCTGCGCCAGCCGGTTCGACGCCACCGAATTGCCCGGACCCAGGTCGGTCGGGCGCACCACGCCGCGCACCTCCACGATCTGCCGCTCGGAGTTCACCACGTTCTCTTTCTGCCCCTCGACCACCAGGTAGCCGTTGGGCAGCACGTGCGTCACCCGCGCCGACAGCGTGGTGGACAGCACCGTCTCGCGCGAGGTCGTGCCCTGGCCCTGCACCTTCTGGTCGCCCGAGAGGTTGGCGAGGTTGGCCAGCGGACCCGTGGCGCGCGTGATCCCGCCCAGGGCGGAGATGGAGTGCGACGCGCTCGAGGTGCGGCTGGTGTCGGTGGTCCCCTTGGCGACCGCCGAGGCCTGGTCGGAGACCACGATGGTCACGATGTCGTCGACTTGATAGGCGCGCGGATCGCGCAGCAGGTCAGCCAGCCGCGCGCCGGGAACGAACAGCGAACCGGCCGCCGGGCCGGTGTCGGCCGTGGCCTGGCGGCCGGTGGCCTCGGCGACATACCGATCCAGGGCCGACTCGGGCGGCTTATCGGTCTTCTTCTTGCCCGCCGCCGACGCCGCCAGCGCCAGCACGGCCACGCTCGCCAGGATCCTGTTGCGCATTGTGTTCCTCTCCCGGTGGCTCCTCAACGCTCACCTTCCCCTTGCCCTCTACCAGCGCGCGGAATCGCTTGCCGGTGGCCGGATTCCGCGCCACGATGGTCTCCCCCGCGCGGCCCGGGGACTCGGCCTTGGCGCGGAAGCCCAGCCGCGCGCCTCCGCTGCGCCCTGCCACCTCGACTTCGGCGCCCGCCGCCACCTCCAGCGGCGCGGCCAACTGGCACGCTTCCACCGGCTGGCCGGCCGCAATCGTCCGCCGGGGAAGCTTGCCCTCGACCTGCTCGACGGTCTGGGCAGCGGCATCGTCAAAGGGGAACGACTCCACCATCCGCGCTTCCACCGCGGAAGCCTCGATCGGCCGGCCCGCCGGCAGCGCCCGCAACGCGACCACCCGCCGGCGTTCCACGCTGACCCGAACCCGCGCCCAGAAGGGGTACGAGCGTCCCGTCCCATAGACGATGCGCCCCCGCCACATGGCGACTCCCCGGCCGGCGACCCGCGCCAACCCGTTGCGCGGGAACTCCAGCTTGCCGACAGGCACCGGCGCGCGCAGGTAGTCCACCAGTTCCATCCGGGCCTGGGATTCCCCCAGCGCCTCCCGCAGCGCCCTCAGGATCTCTTCCGGGGCGAGCGGCGCCACACGCCGTTCGAAACACAGCGGCCCGGCCGGAGTGGATTCCACGCCGTGCCGCGCGGCCAGACGGCGCAATTCGGCCACGGAGAACAGGCGCCGGGCGCCGGGCGAGGGAGCAAAGCCGATCTCCATCGCCGGGGGCAAAGTGGACAGCGCCGGCCAGGCGGGCGCCAGGTCGGAGACCAGGATGCGGTCGCCGTCCACCGTCCGGCAGCCTGCTGCGGCGTTGGTCGCCAGCGCCATCCCGAGAGCCAGTTCCGCCATCATGCCGCGCCTCTTACCGGCTGAGGTTGTTCACCTGCGAGTACATCTCGTCGGCCGCTTTGACCACTTTGGAGTTGGCCTCGTAGGAGCGCTGGGCGACGATCAGGCTGATGAACTCCTCCACCACGCTGACGTTGGACTGCTCGGTGTAGCCTTGCAGCAGCGCGCCGATTCCTTCCTGGCCTCCCGGGTTGCCCACCGTCGGATCCCCCGAAGCGTCGGTGGGCGAGTAGAGGTTGCGCCCCAGGCTGTTCAGTCCCGCCTGATTGGGGAAGGTCGCCAACTGGATCTGGCCGGCCAACTGCGCCGCCGTCTGGCCCGGCAAAGTGTAGCTCACCGTGCCGTCGGCGGCGATGGTGACCGACTGGGCCTCGGAAGGAATGGTGATCTGCGGTTCGATCGGATCGCCGTCGGCCGTCACCACATTTCCGTCCCGGTCCAGGTGGAATTGCCCGCAGCGGGTGTAGGCCAGCTCGCCCGTGGGCCGCCGCACCTGGAAAAACCCTTTTCCCTGGATCACCAGGTCGAGCGGGTTCTCGGTGGTAGAGAAACTCCCCTGGGTGAAGATGGTCTCGTTGGCCACCGGCCGCGTCCCCAGCCCGATTTGCAGGCCCGAAGGCACCACGGTCTGCGAGCCGGCGGCCGCGCCCGGCTGGATCAGGTTCTGATAGAGCAGGTCCTGGAACTGCGCCCGGCGGGCCTTGTAGCCCACCGTGTTGGCGTTGGCCAGGTTATGGGCGATGTTATCCACGTTCATCTGTTGCGCCGTCATCCCGCTGCCGGCGCTGTATAACGCTCTCAGCATCCTGTTACCTCCTGTTCGCTTCGATCCGCGTCTAGCTGACCTTGGCGACCTCCTCCACCGCGCGGCGGTTCATCTCCCCGCCCAGCACCAGAGCCCGTTGCAGCATCTCGAACTGGCGCATGACGCTGACCAGCCGGATGGCCGCCTCCGCGGCGCTGTAGTTGGCCGCTTCCAGTTTGGACTGATGCACCTCGGCGGTCGCTCTCTGCGGCTGGGCCGAAGGGTCGGTGGTGTGAAAGTAGTTCTTGCCCAGCTTGGAGAGGGTGGTGGTGGGTTGCGCGAAATCGACGATATCGAGCTGGGCCACCGGCTGCCCGGACTGGTTCACCGCGCCGTCGCGCGAGATCTCCACCGGAAGGTTGAGGTCCAGATTGATCGGCCGGCCCTCGGTGTCGCGCAGCGCGTAACCTTCCTGCGTTTCCAGCCTGCCGTTGCGCGAGATGCGAAACGAGCCGCCGCGGGTGTACAGGACCCCGTTGGGTCCGTTCACGGCGAAGAAGCCGCGCCCCTCCAAAGCAAGATCGGTCGCATTGCCGGTCGAAGTCAGAATCCCCTGAGAGTGGTCGGTCCATTCCCTTTCTATGAGCGGCAGGCGCGTCGCGTCGGAGGAATCGGAGGCCTCCGGGGCCCGGTACAGATCGTAGAACTCGCGGTCGGCTTTGTAGCCGGCCGTGGAGGCATTGGCGATGTTGTTGGCCAGCAGCTCGAGAGATTCCATTCGAGCGCGAAGCCCGCCGGCGGCCGCAATGGTGAGCGGATCCATGCGTGTACTCCCTCCAGAGCGGCAGCAATTCGGGGGCCGAAGAGAAAACCCTCACAAAGCCCCGCATTTCACCGAAGAGACGAACAGGGTATGTTCCAATTCGGGACGAGAACTTGACGCTGCCGGGAATCTGCCGCCCCCGCTTCCTTCATCCCCATGAAAACAGTGCCTCCGCCTCTGGCAAGCCAACTGCCTTAGCCGGAGCGTGTTTCTCACCGGTCTGTTGAGCCTCGACCCGGCCGGCGCCAACCCGGCGCTTCCGGTTGCGATCTCCGCCAAGCCCGGTATCGACTCGATCGCGTCCGCCGCCTCGACCGACAACCCCTCCGTCGCGGCCTTGCCGGCCCGCGAGTTCCTCTCTCTGCTGGGAATGCTGCTGGAGAACGACAGCCCTCCGGCAGCATTCTCCGCCTCCGCCGAATCCTCGGTGCCGGCCGGCGCCGCCTCGACCACGGCGCATAACGAAAAGCGTAAGAAGGATAGCTCTGCCGACCCCGAATCCGGCAACGAGCATAGCCGCCTGATCTCCCTGGCCCCGCTGCCGGCTCCCCTCCCCGATCCCGCCGCCTTGCCTGTCCCTGTCACCGAGCCGACCGCAAGCACGCCTGTAGCGGCCGTGGAGAGCGCGGCGCCGGCGGTGGAAGCCCAGGCGCCGGCGGTTGAGATAACGGCGCCGGTGATCGAGAAAGCCCCGCCCGTCGTTCCCGCCGGGAAACCCGAGGCGACCGCCGCAGTCCCGGCCATGCAAGATGTCGAACCGGCCGCGGAGGCCGCCAAACCGGTGATGGACGACGGACAGCCCCGTATCAAAGAGGATCTGGCTGCCGCGCCCGCCGAATCCGCGCTCGACCCGGCCCAGGCCGCGGAACCGGTCTCCCTCGCTCCGCTGACGGAGGCCGCTCCGGTTTCGTCTCCCGCGGCAGAGCCCGCGACGATCAAGGACTCGCAGATCCAGGAGAACGCGGCAGTCTCGCCGATCCGGACCATCGCGCCGGCCGGTCGCCCCCTCGAGAGCGCTTCTTTGCCGGTCGAAGCCGCCGCCGCGCCGACCGCGCCGGTGGACGAGTTCGTCAGGCCCGCGGCCGCGCCGGCCGCCGAACTCGCCTTCGCCATGCGGGTCAACCCCGCCCCGCGGACCGACCGGCTGGTGCCCACGCTCCGCTTCCAGGACACGCTGTCCGCGGCGCGCCCGGCCGTGGAGCGCGGAAGCGTGGAGATGGACGCCCCGGCGCTGGAACAGGCCGCCCCCGTCGCCGCCTCGCCAGCCGTGGAGCGGGCGTTTCCCGCCCCGTCCACGGGCATGGAACCCATCGAAAAGGAAGAGGCCGTAGCAGTGCCGGCATCCGGCTCCGCGCCGGAAGCATCGAAGCCGGTCCGCCGGACCTCGCCCGAGATCTCCAAGACCGGTGGCACGGAAGAGTCCCGCTCCATCCGCCGGGCGCCGGCGGAATCCGAATCGCGGGCCGCCTGGGCGGACACGCCCGCGGAGGACGCGCCCACCGGGGAAAGCGCCCCTGTCTTCGAACGCCGGGCACGGCCGCCGGCTCCCGCCGCCGTTTCCTTGCCCCACGGCACGGCGCCTGCGGAGGCCTTGCGGGGCGCCGTAGCGGTGACCGGAAGCACCGCGCAAACCGTTGCTCCGCCCGAGAAGGCGCAGCCCGCCGTGGTCTCCACGACGGCGGCGCCGGAGTTGACCGCCCCGGAGAGCGAGCCCTTGAAACCGCCCGCGGAACCCGTCCGGCAGGTCAGCCTGGAGATCTCCGCCCCCGATTCCAGCCGGCGCGTGACGGTCCAGATGGTGGAGGGCGAAGGCGGCCTTCACGTATCGGTTCGCAGCGACGACAGCGATCTGTCGGCGTCGCTGCGCCACGAGCTCGGCGACCTGGTGAACCGGCTGGAGAACTCCGGTTTCGACACCGACACCTGGTCGCGGGACCCGGGATCGCAACAGGATTCCCCGCAGCGCGACGCGCAACCGGATTCCGGCGCCGGCCAGCGGGACCGCCGCCGCCAGCCCGCCTGGGTGGACGAGTTCCAGCCCCGGCGGCAGAACCAAGCAGAGGAGTCATTCACATGGCATCTTCAATCAGCAACTGGTACGACGTAACCAGCGCATCCTCGACGTCCGACTCTACGGCAACGAAGACCACCGCGGCCAACACGGAGGCCTCCGTCGAGCAGACGTTCATGTCGCTGCTGGTGGTGCAGATCAAGAATCAGAACCCGCTGTCGCCCACCGACGGCGTCGAGTTCCTGTCCCAGCTCGTGCAGATCAACGAACTCGAACAAATCATGGGCATCCGGGACGATCTGTCGGTGATTTACGAATCGGTGACCGCGGAAACCACGACCGACACTACGGCCGACGGTTCCACGGGCTCCTAGAGGAGGATCAGACTGTGTTTACTTCTTTCTCGACCGCGCTTTCGGCGTTGAGCGCTTGCTCGACCGCCGTGGACGTAGTGGGCAACAACCTGGCCAACCTGAACACCAACGGATTCAAGGCCAGCGCCGTCTCCTTCTACGACCTGGTGACTCAGTCCCTCGGCGCCGGCCTGGGCGAGACCCAGGTCGGTTTCGGCGTGGCCCGGCCCATCACCATCCGCCAGTTCACGCAGGGCGCCATCCAAAGCAGTTCCGGGGCGCTGGACGCCGCCGTCCAGGGCGACGGATTCCTAGTGGTGAAGAACCACAGCAACGGCGCGCAGCTCTACACGCGCGGCGGACAGCTCCAGGTGGATCAGTACGGCTACCTGCTGACCGCCACCGGCGAGTATGTGCAGGGATGGACCGCGCTGGATGGTGTGGTCGATACCAACAGTGCCCTGGGAGACATCATGGTTCCGGTGGGAACCCTGAAAGCGCCGATCATCAGCACCGACTTCTCCTTCGATCTGAACCTGAACGCCGCCGCCGCCGAGGGCGACGAGTTCAGCACCTCGATCAAGGTCTACGACTCCCTCGGGGCCTCGCACCTGCTGACGGTCACCTACACCAAGACCGCCACCGCCAACCAGTGGAACTACTCCATCAGCGTACCCGACGCGGACCTGACCGCCGCCATGACGCCGGTCACCGGCACGCTCACCTTCGGTTCCGACGGGGTTTTGACGGACCCGGCCGCCGATGCGGCGATGCCGACGGTCGCCATCACGGGGCTGGCCAACGGCGCCGCGGACATGAACCTGACCTGGCACCTGTACGACGGCACGACGCCGCGGCTGACCCAATATTCGCAGGAGAACGCCTTGTCAGCCAACGCGCAGAACGGTTCGCCGGCCGCGCAGTTGACCAAAGTGGGGCTGGCCGACGGCGGCGCCATCCTGGCGCAGTACTCCGACGGCGAGCAGAAAGTGGTCGGCCAGTTGGCCATGGCCTCGATCCGCAACCCGGAATCCCTGATCGCCGTCGGCGACAACAACTACCAGCTCAGCGCCCGCACCGCGCTGCCGGCCATCGGCGTGCCGAACACCGGCGGCCGGGGAACCATCCTGGGCGGTGCCGTGGAGTACTCCACGGTGGACATCGCCAAGGAGTTCACCAACCTCATCGTGCTCCAGCGCGGTTACCAGGCCAACGCGCGCATCATCACCGCGGTGGACGACATGAGCCAGGAGACCATCAACCTGAAACGGTAAGGGGCGGGCCGCATCATGGCGATGATGGACGACATCGCGCACTACGCCGACGTGACTCTCGACGTCGAGGTGGAACTCGACCGCAAGATCATGACCGTCCGCGACGTCCTGGAACTGGACACCGGCAGCGTGATCAAGATGAACCGCTCGGCGGGAGAGAACATCGACATCCTGGTGCACGGAACCCTGATCGGGTTCGGCGAAATCGTGATCATCGAGGATTCGATGGGCGTCCGTATCACCGACTTTTCGGGAGAAAGCTGATGTACACGCAACTGGCGGCGGTAGCCGCGGTCTTTCTCCTGCTGGGCGCCGCCCTGTGGTGGCTCCGGCGGGCGGGACTGGCCGTCCCCGGCGCGACGGCGCGGAGTTCCATCCGGCTGGCGCCGCAAAGAGTGGGGCGCCTGCGGCTGGGCCCCCATCACTCGCTCGAGCTGGTGAAGCTGGCCGACGTCGTGCTGGTGGTGGCGGTGCACAACTCGGGTTGTTCCCTGCTCCGGACCCTGAACTGGAGTCAGATCGCTCCCCCCGAAGACATGGCCGCGGCCGCGGAGGCGCGCCGGTGACCCGGATCCTGATCGCCGGTTCGCTGTCCGCCGCGGCCGCCTTCGCCGCCCCGAATTCGCTGTTCGGCGTCTCCATCGGCGGCGGCAAGTCCGGCCCGGCGGCCAGCGTGCCCATGCAGATCGTCATCCTGCTGACCGCCCTGGTGCTGCTGCCGGCGGTGGTGGTCTCCCTCACTCCGTTCCTGCGCATCACCGTGGTCCTGCATTTTCTGCGGCAGGCCCTCGGCACCCAGACGGCGCCGTCCAACCAGGTCCTCACCGGCCTGGCCCTGTTTCT
>CAYOTD010000225.1:0-1661 GCA_964406685.1 uncultured Solibacteraceae bacterium
AGCGCGTCGATTGCACCGGCGGCCGCGCCATCCTGCACCTGCGCATGGCCGACGGCAAGCTGATGCGGCTTCTGATCCGCGACCCCGCGCAGGTGGTCATCGAAGGCGGCGGCGAAAAGTCGCTGGCTTGCGGCCCGCAGAAGCCAGCCCGCGTCCTCGCGGTCGAGTACGTGGTGCGCGCCGACCCCAAGGCCGGCACGGCGGGCGAGGCCGCCGTCGTCCAATTCCAATAGATGCCCGCGCGCCTCCCAGTTCGGTGGATCGCGGTCGCGGTCTTCATCCTCTCCACGTCGCTGAGCTTTCTGGACCGGCAGGTGCTGGCCGCCTTGGCCCCGGTTCTCAAACAGGAGTTCCGCCTGACGAACGAAGGCTACGGCTGGGTGGTGGCGGCCTTTTCTCTCGCCTACGCCGCGGCGGCGCCCGCCATGGGACTGCTGATCGACCGCCTGGGACTCAACCGCGGCGCCTCGCTCGCCGTGGGTCTGTGGTCCGTCGCCGGCGTCGCCACTGGATTCACCGGCGGCCTGGGGAGCCTGCTTGCCTGCCGCGCCGCTCTCGGAGTGGCCGAGGCCGGCGGCATCCCGTCCTCGGGAAAAGCCTTCGCGTCGTACCTCGAGCCGCGCGAGCGCGCCATGGGGACCGCGCTGAACCAGCTCGGCATCACTCTCGGAATGATGGGCGCGCCTCTGCTGGCCGGCTGGATCGCCCTCGCTTTCGGCTGGCGTGCCGCTTTCGTCGCCACCGGCGCGCTGGGTTTCCTCTGGATTCCGCTGTGGCTCGCCACCGCGCGCCGCATCCCGCCCGCCGCCGCGTCCTCCGCCACGCCGCTCGCAGTCCGCGACCTGCTGCGCGACCGGCGCCTGTGGGGCCTGGCCGTAGCGAACGTCCTCATGATGACGGTCTACAGCCTGTGGATGAACTGGACCACGCTGTATCTCGTCACCGCCCACGCCCTCACCCAGGCCGAGGCCAACCAGCGGCTGGCCTGGATTCCGCCGGTGTTCGCTTCGCTCGGCGGGCTGGCCGGGGGCGCGCTCTCTCTGCGCTGGGCGCGGGCGGGCGTCGAGGTGCAGGCCGCGCGCCGCCGCGCGACCCTGGTCAGCGCCCTGTTTCTCCTCGCCACCGCCGCCGTGCCGTGGATGCCCAACGCCCAGTGGGCCACCGCGCTCATCTCGCTCAGCTTCTTCTGGACCGTCGCCATGAGCGCCAACATTTACGCCATGCCGCTGGACATGTTCGGCGCCGCGCGCGCCGGCTTCGCGGTCTCCGTGCTCACCTTCGCCTACGGGTTGATGCAGACGGTGGTCTCGCCGCTGTTCGGCCGCCTGGTGGACCGCTACGGTTTCGAGCCGGTCTGCGTGGGCAGCGCCCTGCTGCCGCTGGCCGCCGCCGCCGTGCTTCAATTGACCAAAGGACGCCAGTGAAGCAGCGGCTCAAACAGTGGCTGTTCCGCCTTCTCGGCAAGGACCCCGAGGCGGTTGTGGCGGCCTTCCTGACGGGCTACCCGGACCTGCCCGCCGAGGCGCGCCGCCTCATCCCGGACCGCGAGCACTTCACCATCGAGCCGATGGAAGGCTCCACCTGGAGCATCTGGCGCGAGCTGCGCCGCCGCTTCAGCTACGGCGGGCGGTACACATTCCATAAGACGTGGATCGAACGGT
>CAYOTD010000225.1:1671-4469 GCA_964406685.1 uncultured Solibacteraceae bacterium
TCCGGCGCAAGCGGATCGGAATGGCCGCGGTGGCCTTCACGCCCGATCCACGCTACCGCGCCCTGCGCCGTGCAGCGTTTCTGTTGGCCCCCACGCGCATCCTGGCATTCAACCAGCAGGGCGAATCGCACCATCTGAAACTGACCTGCTGGGTCGCTTCCTGGCTCTTCCTGCGCGGCGTGCCGCTGGACCGCATCTGGCTGCGCCCTGCCTGGCTGTGGCCGTGGAAGCGCGACCGCAGCGTGTGGTCCAACAAGTCCCGCGTGCTGACGGGGAGGCCGCCATCCCCGGACCGCCGCCGCGTGGGCGTTATCTCGCCCTACTTCCCCTTCCCGCTGTCGCACGGCGGCGCGGTGCGCATCTACTCGCTGCTGCGCGAGATGGCGCGCGAGTTCGACGTCTACCTGTTCGCCTTTACCGAGGAGCAGAGCGAGGAAGAGGTGGCGCACGTGCTCGAGTTCTGCGCCGGCGCGGTCCTGCTGCCCGTGCCCCGCTACCGCGAGCCGCGCTGGTCCACGCTCGCCCCGCCCGAGGCCTGCGAGTTCCGCTCGCCCACCATGCGCGCGCTGGTCGCGCGTTACCGCCGCCAGTGGTCCCTCGACTTGGTCCAGGTGGAGTACGCCTACATGGCCACCTATGGCGGCGACGTGCTGGTGGAGCACGATGTCACCTACGATCTCTATGCCCAGGTGCGCCGCCGCCGCCCGTCGCTCGCCGCCTGGTGGAACTGGTGGCGCTGGCGCCGGTTCGAGCGCGCCGCCCTTGGCCGGTTCCGCCGCGTGGTGACCATGTCGGAAAAGGACGCGCGCCTGCTTGGGGTCCCGCACGCGCGCGTGATCCCGAACGGCGTCGACCTGGCCCGCTTCACCCCCGAGCCGGAAACCGAAGGCCAACGGCTGCTGTTCATCGGCTCGTTCCGCCACTTCCCCAACCTGGTCGCCTGGCGGTTCTTTGAAGAAGAGATTTGGCCGCGCCTGCGCGAGCGCTTCCCCGCGATGACGGTCACCGTGGTCGCCGGCCCTTACGGGCTGCACTACCTCGGAGGCAGCCCTCCGGAAGACGACCGCATCCGGATGCTGGAGTTTGTGCGCAACGTGCAACCGCTGTACGCCGAGGCCAACATCGTGCTCGTGCCAACGCTGGAATCCGCGGGCACCAACCTCAAGGTGATCGAAGCGATGGCGATGGAGCGCGCCATCGTCTCCACCGGCACCGGCTGCGCAGGGCTCGGCCTCGCGCACGGGGAGAGCGTGTGGATCGCCGATACTGCGGCGGAGTTCGCCGAAGGAATCGCGCGGTTGGCCGAAGACCCCGCCCTGCGCGCGCGCCTCGGCGCCGCAGCCCGCGCCCGCGCCCGCGAGCGTTTCGACTGGAAGCGCGTGGGTGAGGCCCAGCGGCGCTTGCTGCGCGAACTGCTCCGCCCTCCCTGCCGGCTGCGGCGCGGCCGGCAGAGCGACCTCGGCCGCGTCCTCCAGATCCAGGCATTGTCGCCCGAGGCCGCGCAGTGGCGTCCGGAGCGCTACCTGGAATACGACTTCGAAGTCGCCGAGGTAGGGGAAGTCGTGGTTGCCTTCGCGGTGTCGCGCGAAACCGCACCGGGGGAGAGCGAGGTCCTAAACCTCGCCGTGGACCCGGCGTACCGCCGCCGCGGCCTGGCCACCGCGCTGATGGAGTCCGTCCGGCGGCGCCGCGCCGGACAGCTTTTCCTGGAAGTGCGCGAATCCAACCTCGCCGCACAAGACCTTTACCGCCGCCTGGGATTCGACGTCGTCGGCGCCCGGCCCCGCTACTACGACAACCCCGCGGAAAGCGCTATTGTCATGCGGTTACGTTCGTGTTAATGTCACAAGTGAAGGCGTTCGGTGCGGCGCCTTCCGTGATATTCATGAAGTTTCGCACGATCACCCACCGAGCCCTCAACCCCACCCACCAACGTGACTCGGCGGGCGACCTCACAAGGAGGGACCCCCAACGATGGAGAAGAACCTTGACGAGCTCAAGGCGCATCTGATCGAAACCGATGAAGAATACCGGCGGCTGGCAGGCGAACACGCGAAACACAAAAAGCGGGTCGAAGAGTTGGAGTCGCGGCCCTATCTCTCCGAAGAAGAGAAGATAGAGGAAGCCCGGCTCAAGAAATTGAAGCTTCGCCTGAAGGACCAGATGGCGGACATTTTGAACCGCCACCGCGCGCAGCAGACGGTTTGACATCAGGTGCGCTGATCTTAAGATCAGGCCCGGCCCGGCAGGGACCGGGCCTTTTCATTTCTGGAGACGGAAAATCACGCAACCGCGCGTGCGCGCCGCTTCCCGGTACCGCGCCAGCCACGGGCGCAGGTCTTCGTAGTTCTCCATTGCCAGGCGGGGATTGTAGAGCCTCAGCCCGTCCACCACGAACTCCGGCCGCGTCCGCGCCAGCTCCGCGCGATGCGCCGCCGTCCACGGCGCCGGAATCGGAGTGGTATCGAACAGGTGCCGGTCCGCCAGCACGCCGCTCAGCGGTTGCGATTCCAGGAACCGCGCCGCCGCCGGCAACCGCGTGTAGACGTACAGGTCCGGCCGGTAGCCCCAGACGAACAGCGAATCGCCCGGCCGCGCCATCGATCCGAGGATGCGCGCCGCCGCGCGGCTATCCCGGTCCATTTCGACATCCCTCCACTGCGGATCGAGGTCCCCGGCCAGCATCGCGTAGCGCGGTCCGAAACGGACCAGAGGAATCGCCAGCAGCACCAGCAGCGCCATCCGCCACCGCCCCGGCAGCGTGAAGCCGCGCGCCCCCGCCAGCACGATCACCGGCA
>CAYOTD010000225.1:4479-7760 GCA_964406685.1 uncultured Solibacteraceae bacterium
CTGCCAGAGCGCCATCGGCTCGTGGTGGTTCGTCCCCAGCACGATCACCGGCAGCAGGAAGAAGTAGTAGCGCGGAAAGAAGCGCCACCCGGCGGCCACCGCCGCCAGCCCGATCGCGCCCCACGCGGCCAGCTTCCAGCGGCCGCTCTCGCCTCCCTTCCACCACCACCAGCCGGCCGCGATCGCCGCCGCCGAGTGAAAACCCAGCCAGCCGAGCGTGCGCGCCAAACCCTCGCGCAGCGGGTTGCCCACGAAGGTGTGGCCGGAATACAGGAACCCGAGCTGCCAGACCTGTTGCCAGTACGCCTCCAGCGCGCCCGCCGCCCATAGCCATCCCACGGCCGGCAGGTTCGGCGCCAGGAAGCCCAGCGCGAAGCGCGGCGCGGCGCGCCAGACCCATAGCAGGCACACCGCCGCGACAAATAACGCCTTGGCGTTGACCAGCAGCGCAAGGCCCGCAACGACGCCACAAAGAAAGGCGCGCCCCCTCCAGGCCAGGTACACCGCCGCCAGGTGCGGCGCCAGCAGAAGCAGGTCGGCGGCCAGCGGCATCACCGCCGAGGGAATCCAGAAGGTCAGAAAGAAAGCCGTGAAGAACGCCGCCCAACCGGCTTCGCGCGGCCCCCAGCGGTCGCGCGCCAAGCGCCACGCCAGCCAGCAGCAACCCAGGATGTAGGCCGCCCCGCACAGCCGCAGCGGCCAGCCGGTGTGTGCGCCCCACACCAGCGGCACAAGCGCGGCGGCGGGCGGCTTGTCGAACCAGACGTCGCGATAGAGCGTCCGCCCACCGAGCACCTGGAGAGCCGCGGCCATCGGCAGGCCTTCTTCGGTCCACAGCACGCCGACGTGGCACAGGCGCGCAGCCGCCAGCCCCAGGGCCAGCAGCGGAAACAGGAGCCGCGCGCGCACACCCGCCTCTTCCGCCTACTTCGCCAGCAGCCGTTCCAGCGCGCGGCGGAACGCCTCGCCGTGGATGGGATCGGCGAGCGCGAACTCGACAAAGGTCTCGAAGTAGCTCGGGAAGTTGCCGATGTCGTACCTTCGCTCATCCTCGCCCAGCTTCACGGCGAGCACGCGCTTGCCCTCTTCGCACATGAACTGGATGGCGTCGGTGAGCTGGATTTCGCCCTTGCGGTCCGGCATGACGCGGCGGATCTGGTCGAACACCAGCGGCGAGAAGACGTACCGTCCGGCGATGGCGAGGTTGCTCGGAGCCTCTTCGGGTTTCGGCTTCTCCACCAGGTTCCGCACCCGCAGGCAGCCGTCGCCGCCATCGGCGACCTCCACGATGCCGTAATGCGAGGTCATCTCGCGCGGCACCTCTTCCACCGCCAGCACGCAGCTCGCGTGCCGCTCTTCAAAAAGCTCCGCCATGCGCGCCACGGCTTTCGAACTGGCGTGCAGGCCGAGGATCGAATCGCCCAGGGCCACCACGAAGGGCTGCTCTCCGGCAAAGCGCTCGCCGCACAGCACCGCGTCGCCCAGCCCCCGCTGCTGCCGCTGCCGCGTGTAAAAGAAATTGGCGTTCAGCTCCTCGAACTGGATCTCCTGCAACAGGTCGGTTTTGTTGGTCCCATTCAGCGCGCGCGCCAGTTCCGGGTCGCTGTCGAAATGATTCTCGATGGAAGACTTGCTGCGGCCCGTGACAAACAGGATGTCGCCGATTCCATTGGCGGCCAACTCTTCCACCACGTACTGCACGATGGGCTTGCGCGCCACCGGCAGCATCTCCTTCGGTTGCGACTTGGTGGCGGGCAGCAATCGCGTGCCCAACCCCGCGACGGGAACCACAGCGCTTCGGATCACACTCCGACTATAGCGGAACGGCGAGCGTCACCGCCCGGCGTAGCGCGTCCAGGCTTCCATGAAATCCTTGCCCGAGTAACGGATCGTGCGCGGCCCCACGCGTTCGACGCCGGTCGGAAGGACCGTAAAAGGCGACAGCGTGTTGCGCGTGGTGACCTCGATCTCGATCGTCACCGGGCCCTCGATCCGGTACGGCTTGATCTTGCCGATCTTCGCCATCGACTCGCGCGCCTTCCTCTCCACCAGCGCCTGCGCTTCCGGAGCCGACAGCGACATGCAGGAGTAGTAGTTGAAGGCTTCCTTGACCACGGCCATCTCAGCGTCGGGCACGATGGCCTTCAAGTCCTCGGCCGCCGCCTGGTCGCCAGCCAGGAAAGGCACCGGAACGCCGTACCACCCCGCCAGCGCCGTGCGCGTCTCGATCTCGCCCACCTCCTTTCCGTTCATAAGCATCTTCTGGTAGCCGAGCGAGCTGTAGCTGTGCGCCATCACCGCCGGCGACCGGTTGGCGCGGGCGTGCTGCCCCACGAACGCCACCGCCGCCCAGCCGCGCTCCAGCAGCATCGACGGGCCGATGGAGCCGTGAATCAGCTTGGCGCGCGGCTCGATGGTCAGAGTCGAAAGCGTCTGGCTGCCGTCATGCCCATCCCAGACCACGACCTCCGTGGCGCCCCCCGCGAAGAACCCGCGCACCGCCGCGTTGACTTCGCCGGTGATCAGCTTCTGGTGTTCGGCGTTGGTAGGCTCGGTCTGCGATTGCCGGCAGATTCCCGCGATCCCCTCGGCGTCCGTGATGATCAGAACCGCCCGGCGCTGCTGCGCCGAAGCCGCAACCGCGAAAAGCGTGAGAAAAAGTATAGTTCGCCGCATCCCCCACAATCTACCGCAAGCAGCTCTTCGCCGCTGGCGAGGCGCGCTACGAATAGCGCACCGCGATCACTTCATCGGCGTCCGGGCGCAGGCCGATGGGCATGGTCACCACCGTCCGCCCCTCGGTGTGCTCGACGCGCGCCGGCGCACCCGTTCTCAGCATCGTGGCGCGCGTGGGCGCCGGACGGCCCAGGATGGTGGCGCTGCGCTGGTAGCCCAGCAGGTGGATGTACCAGGTGTCCTTGTTCGCGGTCACCGGCTGGTCGCAGTCCTCCAGCCGCGCGATGGGCCCGGTGCCGTCGAGCGACTCCCCGCTGTGCTTCATCCAGTCGGCCAGCTCGCCGCAGATGCGGTAGTAATCCGGCGCGAGCGTGCCATCTGAGCGCGGGCCGAAATCGGGCAGGTAGTTCCCTCCCCAGGCGCGATTGCGCACCAGCCGTTCCAGCACGTACGCCGAGCTCTTGCAGGGCACGTTCGCCCCCGAATACGACCAGCCGCCACACAGCGCTTCGCATTGCTCCCAGGCGCCCTCGGGCGGCCTCTCGGGATTGCGGTTCTCGAACTCGGTGGAGAAATCCCCCAGCGTCGGCCGGTCGGACCACAGC
>CAYOTD010000226.1:0-7747 GCA_964406685.1 uncultured Solibacteraceae bacterium
CGGATGAACTCGCGCAGGTCGGTGTAGGCCATGGGGTG
Source organism: uncultured Solibacteraceae bacterium (assembly GCA_964406685.1). Taxonomy (GTDB): domain Bacteria; phylum Acidobacteriota; class Terriglobia; order Bryobacterales; family Bryobacteraceae; genus JACQZT01. Next base: position 39 of record CAYOTD010000226.1, read on the forward strand.
GATGGAACTCCCTTTTTACTATGATGGTTTTATCATTCAAGCGGAAGGAGCATCCATGTTGAATCGAGTTGCGCTGGTCACCGGAGGAAGCCGCGGCATCGGCCGCGCCACCGCGCTGGCGCTGTGCCGGGCGGGGTTCGAGATCGTCGTCGCGTCGCCGGAGCTGGACAAGAACGAAGAGGTAGCGGCCGAGATCCGGGCCTGTTCGGGCAAGGCGCTGACGCTCGACCTGGACCTGTCGAACCTGGAGTCGATCAAGACGGCGTTCGGCCTGGCGCTGAAAGAGTGCGGGCGCCTCGACGTGCTGGTGAACAACGCCGGCATCACGCGCGACGCCCTGTCGATGCGGATGAAGCCGGAGGACTGGGACCTAGTGATCCGCATCAACCTCTCGGGCGCGTTCTTCGCCGCCCAGCAGGTGATCCCGCGCATGATGAAGGAACGCTGGGGCCGCATCATCAACATCGCCAGCGTGGTGGGCCGGATGGGCAACGCCAGCCAGGCCAACTACGTGTCGTCGAAGGCGGGCGTGATCGGGCTGACCAAGGCGCTGGCCACCGAGTTGGGCAGCCGCAACATCACGGTGAACGCCGTGGCGCCGGGCTACATCGAGACCGACATGACGGCCAAGCTGCCCGACCAGGTCAAAGAGAAGATGATGGAGCGGATCGTGCTGGGCCGCTTCGGCAGACCCGAGGACGTGGCCGCGGCGGTGAAGTTCCTGGCGAGTGAAGACGCCGCCTACATCACCGGCCAATGCCTGGACGTCAACGGCGGGATGTATATGTAGGACGGCGCGGCTTCGGGCACCTTCACCTTGACCATTCCGCGGGAGGAATCCCGCTCGCTTCGATGATTGACCGCAGTGTGCCGAGTGGCAGAACTCGTGCAAGGACGAATCCCTTCCGGCGGAGGACCCGAATCACCTGATCCGCCGTAAGCCGAGGAGTCCCGCGATCACCCAACCGTAACCTCAATCAGCTTCGCAGTCGCGGAGACGGGTATGTCCGTGGGGGCAAGGTACAGCCGGATCGCCTCTTCAATGTTCCGCTGGGCCTCGTCTTCCGTGTCACCGGCCGAGGCACAACCCGGAAGCTCAGGACACACGGCCGAGTAGGAGCGTGCCTCCGGGTCATATTCGAGGACCACACGGAACTTCATACCCCGAGTATAGTACGCAGCGGCATCCGCCCTGCCGGGCTACAGCGGCAGCCCCAGGTACCGCCGGGCGTTGTCGTAGCAAATGTTGCGGACCATGGCGCCCACGCGGTTGTAGTCGGCGGGTAGCTCGCCCTTTTCGATGTCCGCGCCCAGCAGGTTGCACATAACGCGGCGGAAGTACTCGTGGCGCGGGTAGGACATGAAGGACCGCGAGTCGGTCAGCATGCCAACGAAGCGCGACAGCAGTCCGCAGTTGGACAGCGCGTTGATCTGCCACTCCATGGCTTCCTTCTGGTCCAGGAACCGCCAGCCGCTGCCGAATTGGATCTTGCCGGGGATGGAGCCGTCCTGGAAGTTGCCCATCATGGTCGCCAGGGCGTAGTTGTCGGCCGGGTTGAGGTTGTAAAGGATCGTCCTGGGCAGAGCGTTCTCTTCGTTCAACCGGTCCAGGTAACGCCCCAGAGCGTCGATCTGCGGCCAGTCGCCGATGGAGTCGTAGCCGGTGTCGGGCCCCAGGCGGGCGAAGGCGCCCGAGTTGTTGTTGCGGCGCGCACCCACGTGAAGCTGCTTGGTCCAGCCCTTCTCAGCGTCCAGGCGGCCGAAGAAGAGCATCAGGAAGGCGGCGAACTTGCCGTGCTCGGCGGGCGTGGCGGCCTTCCCCGACCGCGCCTTGTCGAAGACCTTCGATGCCGCGGCCTCGGTGGGGAAATCGTCGAAGCAGGAGTTCAGGCCGTGGTCGGACAGCCGCGCGCCCATCTCGTGGAAGTAGTCGTGCCGCTTCTTGAGGGCGTCGAGCAGGTCAGTAAGCCGCGTGATCGACACCTGGGCGGCCGCTTCCAGCCGTTCGATCCAGGCGTTGAACGCCGCCGGTTGGAGGACGTTCAGCGCTTTGTCGGGCCGGAAGGTGGGGAAGACGCGCGTGGCCAGGCCCGAGGCGGCGATGGCTTTGTGATGGGAAAGGTCGTCGGCCGGATCGTCGGTGGTGCACAGCGCCTTGACGCGGAACTTCCCCAGGATGCCCTGGGCGCGCAGGTCTTCGCCCGCGAGGAGTTCGTTGGCGCGCGCCCAGACGGCCGGGGCGGTGGATTCGTCCAGCAGATCCTCGATGCCGAAGTAGCGCTTCAGCTCCAGGTGCGTCCAGTGATAGAGCGGATTGCGCAGTGTGTTGGGCACGGTGCGCGCCCAGGCGAGGAACTTCTCGTAGGGACCGGCGGCTCCGGTGCAGTACTGCTCGGCCACGCCGTCGGCGCGCATCGCCCGCCACTTGTAGTGGTCGCCTTCCAGCCAGATCTCGAACAGGTTGTTGAAACGGCGGTTTTCGGCGACGTCCTTGGGCGGCAGGTGGCAGTGATAGTCGAGGATCGGTTCCTGCCCGGCGAACTCATGATAGAGCCGGCGCGCGGCCGCGCTCGCCAGCAGAAAGTCGTCATGAATGAAAGACATCAGCGGCTCGTCTCCAACTTCCCATCTTAGCGGGAAGCCGGGCGGGCCCGTCAGGAGAGGAACGCCATGGACTTGATGCCGGAGATATCGAAGCGCTTGCGGCAGCGGATATTCGGGCAGGCGGCCTTGTCGTCCATCAGCACCATATAGCTTTGCGCTTTCTGGAAGCGGGCGCGGTCGCGCTCGTCGGCGCCGGGCGGTATCTTGTCCTTCTTCTTGCGCACCACCCAATGCAACTGGTGTTCCGACTCCGTGCGGCAGAAGGGGCAGTTCAACCGGGCCGGCTTGGTTGTCTGGGATTCGACGTAAAACGCGCGTTCATCCATCCGATTATCGAGCTTAGCACTTCGCGGCGCCGGCTTCGACCCGGTCCAAAGCGGCGTCGAGCAGGCGGGCGAACTCCTCGACGTCGGCGCGGCCGATGTTCATGGGGGGGCTCAGGCGGATGACGTTGCCGTGCAGGCCGCCCTTTCCCACCAGCAGGCGCTGGTCGCGCGCCGCCTCCATGAGCGCGGCGGTTTCTTCCGGCGCCGGCTCCTTGGTGGCGCGGTCGCGCACCAGCTCCATGGCCTGCAACAAGCCCATGCCGCGCACGTCGCCGATCAACGGATGCTTTTCCTTCAGCGCTTCCAGATGCCGGCGCAGCAGGGCGCCCATCTGGGCCGTATTGGCCAGCAGGTTCTCCTCTTCGATGAAGTCGATCACCGCGCGGGCCGCGGCGGTGGTCACCGGGTTGCCGCCGAAGGTGGAGATGGTCAGACCGCGCACCCGGTCGGCTACTTCGGGGGTGGCGACGGTGACCGCGATGGGCAGCCCGTTGCCCAGTCCCTTGGCGCTGGTGATGATGTCCGGCACGACGCCGTAGTGCTCGATGCCGAACCAGCGGTTGCCGGTGCGTCCCCAGGCGGTCTGCACCTCGTCGCTGATGAACAGCCCGCCGTGGCGGCGCACGATTTCGGCGACGATGCGAAAGTAGTCCGGGGGCGGCGTGATGAAGCCGCCGACGCCCTGGACTGGTTCGGCGATGAAGCCGGCGATGCGCCCGGAGGTGGTGGTACGGATCAACTCCTCCACGTCGCGCGCGCAAGCCAGGTCGCAGGCGGGGTAGCTCGCACCGAACGGGCACCGGTAGCAGTAGGCGTTGTGCGCGTGGACGATTCCCGGCTGCACCGCCCCGCCCAGCCGCCAGGAGCCCACCCCGGTGAGCGACATGCCGAGCGTGGAGCGCCCATGGTAGGAGTGGCGCAGGGCGACGATCTCACTGGACCCGGTGGCACAGCGGGCCGTCAGGATGGCCATCTCGTTGGCCTCGGTGCCGCTGTTGGTGAAGAACGACTTCGTCAGCCGGCCTTCCGGGGTGATGGCGGCAATGCGTGCGGCCAGGGCCGCCTGCGGTTCGGTGGCGAAGACCGTGGAGACGTGCTCCAGCCGGTCGACCTGTTCGTGGACCGCGCGGTTGACGCGGTCGTTGGCGTGGCCGACGCTGATGGTGACGATGCCGCCGAAGAAATCCAGGTACTGGTTCCCGTCGGCGTCCCAGACGTGCTGGTTCCTGGCGCGGACCAGAACCAGCGGCTGGCGGAAGTAGTGGAACACGGCCGGGAACAGATGGTTCTGGTGCGCGAGCAGTATCTCGTCCTTGGTCATGATCCTAGATGTGTTCGACCGAGCTCGGCCGGCCTTTCATGAGGTTGTCGAGCGCTTCGGCGAGCATCTTCGGCACGAACGGCTTCTGGAGGAACGCGATCTTGGACTGGATGGCGTGGGGCAGGCGCGCCGCGCTGAACTGGTAGCCGCTGCACACCAGCACGCGGGTGTCGGGATTGAGGGCCAGAATGCGGTCCAGCAGCTCGTCTCCGGTCATGCCCGGCATGCTCAGGTCGGCGACCACCAGCGCGTAGTCGCCCGCCTGCGACTCGAAGCGTTGCAGGGCGGCGTGGGCGTTGGAGTAGGCGTCCACATCGTAGCCCAGACGGGTCAGGTAGCGCCGCATCAAGTCCAGCAGCGCCGTCTCGTCGTCCACCAGTAACAGGCGGTTGGTGTCCTGCATCCGTGATCGGCCCTTGCCCTTGGCGCGCGATCGGGTATGATCGGCAGTAATGAAAGCTCACACCGAATACCTGACGTTCCGCACCGACAAACACCGTCAATATATCAACATTACGCCGCAAGTGGATAGTGCGCTTGAAAAGAGTGGGATTCGCGAGGGGATGATCCTGGTCTCGGCCATGCACATCACGGCCGGGGTGTGGGTGAACGACGCCGAGGACGGACTACTGGAGGACATCGACGAGTGGCTGGAGAAGCTGGCGCCTTTCCGCTCCGGTTACAGGCACCATGCCACCGGGGAAAGCAACGGCGATTCGCACCTGAAAAGCCTGCTGGTGCACCACCAGGTGATCGTGCCGGTGACCGCCGGCCGGCTGGACCTGGGTCCCTGGCAGCAGGTCTACTACGCCGAGTTCGACGGCCAGCGCTCGAAACGCGTCATTATCAAAGTGATGGGCGAGTGAGGACAACCATGGCAAAGAGGGTGTTGGCGCTGCTGGCGCTGAGCGGGGCCGCGTGCGCGGCGGAGTTGCCCGTCCGGCATGTCATTCTCTACAAGCACGGCGTGGGTTTCTTCGAGCGCGCGGGCGAGCTGGCGGCGGGCGAATCCGCCCGGCTCGACTTCAAGGCCTCGGAGATGAACGACGTGCTGAAGTCGCTGACCATCAACGACTCCACCGGCAAGGTGGTGGCCGTGCGCTATGATTCCAGCGAGCCGTTGGGGCGCCGCCTGGCCAAGTATCCTTTCTTGATCGGCGAGAAGCAGGCCCTGGCGGCGTTTCTCGATCAGCTCAAGGGCGCGCGGATCGAGCTCAAGTTCGGCCCGGAGACGGTGGCCGGCGCGGTGATTGGCGCCCGCGTCGCCCAGGGAGGCGAGAAGCAGCCGGAGCGCGAGCAGATCATCCTGCTGTCGGACACCGGGGAGATCCGCACGCTCGACCTGGGCGCCGCGCAGTCGGTGAAGCTGGCCGATCCCAAGCTCCAGTTGAAACTCAAGGACCTGCTGGCGGTGCTGGCCGGGGAGCGCGACGCGGAACGGCGCAGCGTCTACATCGATTCCACCGACGCCGGGGCGCGCCGCCTGTCGGCCGGCTACATGATCCCGGCGGCGGTGTGGAAGTCGAGTTACCGGCTGCTGATGAGCGACAAGGAGCCGACGCTGGAAGGTTGGGCGGTAATCGACAACACTACCGGCGACGACTGGACCAAGGTCCAGCTCTCGGTGGTTTCGGGCCGGCCGATCTCGTTTATCAGCAAGCTGTACGAGCCGCGCTACCGGCAGCGTCCGGAGGCGGAACTGGAGGAGGACAGCGCCGCGGCGCCGGTGCTGCATAAGGGCGCTATGACCGGCAGCGCACCGGCAGCGCCGCCGCCCCCGCCCCAAGCCGCGGCGCCGCGCCGGTTTGCGATGGAGAGCAGGGCGAGAGACGAGGCTGAGGCGGTGCGCGTGGAAGAGAGCACCGTCGCCGTGACTACCGAAGCTCGCGAGTTGGGCGAGCTGTTTGAATACCGCTTCTCCCAGCCGGTGACGGTGCGCAAGGGCGAGAGCGCCATGCTGCCCTTCCTGCAACAGAAGATCGCCACCCGCAAGCTGCTCATCTTCGCCGGCCAGAGCGGGCAGAACCCGATGAACTCGGCCGAGATCACCAACTCCAGCGGCAAGACGCTGGACGGCGGGCCGATCACGGTCTACGACGGCGGCGCCTACGCCGGCGAAGCGCTCATGGAGACCCTCAAGGCCGGCGACAAGCGGTTGATCAGCTACGCGGTGGACCTGGGAACGCGCATCACCACCGCCATCGACTCCACGCGCGACGCCGTGCGCGAAGTCCGCCTGTCCCGGGGCGTGCTGACCACCCGTTCGACCATCCAGGAGACGCGGACGTACACCGTCCGCAACATCGACGCCAAGGCCAAGACCCTGGTCATCGAGCATCCGCTGCGGCAGGGCTTCAAGCTGCTCAACCAGAAGCCGTCGGAGACCACATCGAGCGCCTACCGCTTCGAGATCGCCCTGGCCGCCGCCTCCACGCAGAAGTTCCCGGTGAGCGAGGAGCGCCTCTACGATTCCACGGTGCTGGTGGCGAACCTGTCCAACGATATCCTGCTCAGCTTCACCCAGAACAAGGCGCTGAGCGAGGCGGCGCGCCAGCAACTGACGCGCATTCTGGAGCAGAAGCGGCGCATCGCCGAGGTCAACGCCGAGATCCGCCGCCTGGAGACCGAGAGCGCGGAACTGGCCAAGGACCAGGCGCGGGTGCGCGAGAACATCGCGAGCCTGAACCGCGTCAGCGGCCAGCAGGAACAGGTGCAGAAGTACGCCCGCGAGCTGGCCGCGCAGGAGTCGCAACTGGCCACCCTCCGCGACCAGCTTTCCGGCGCCCGCAAGCGCAAGGCGGCGCTGGAGTCCGAGCTGAACGCAATGATCGAGAAGGTGGAGTTTTGAGACTGGCGCTGGTGGGGTATGGCAACGTCGGGCGCGCCTTCGCGCGCCTGCTGGAGAGCCGGCAATCCGTCTATCCGTTTCGCATCGCCGGCATCCGGACCGCCCGGCATGGCTCGGCCCACGGCCCGCACGGGCTGCCCGTGGAACCCGAGTTCTCGGCCTCCGAGGCCACGGTGGGAGAATTCCTCGACCGCTGCCGGGCCGAGGTCATGATCGAGGTGACCCCGCTCGAGCCGGCCTCGGGCGAGCCGGCCATCTCGCACATCCGGGCGGCCTTCACGCGCGGCATCCATGTCATCACGGCCAACAAGGGGCCCATCGCGCACGCCTACGCCGCCCTGCGCGACGAGGCGGCGCGCGCGGGGGTCATGTTCCGGTTCGAATCGACCTGCATGGACGGCGCGCCGGTCTACAACATGGTGCGGCAGAACCTGCCTGGGGCGGAGATTCTCGGATTCACGGGCGTGCTAAACTCGACCTCGAAGATCGTGATCGACGCCATGCGCAATGGACGGACGATGGAGGAAGGCATCGCGGAGGCGCGCCGGCTGGGCATCGCCGAAGCGGACGCCGGCTTCGACATCGACGGTTGGGACTCGGCGGCCAAGAC
>CAYOTD010000227.1:0-7731 GCA_964406685.1 uncultured Solibacteraceae bacterium
GGCTGGCCGGCGCCGTCGAGCTCGGCCTCCGTCTCGCTCAGGCGGTTGCCCGCGGCGTCGTAGACGTAGTCCACCCGGCGGGCCGGAGCGTCGGGGCCCATGGCCGGGTATTTCACCCAGGTCAGGCGGCCGAGATGGTCGTAGCCGTAGGTGGTGGCGCGCTCCGTGGCCCACAGCGGATCGGCGGCGCGGCGGGCGGGTGTGGCGTTGACCTCCCGCATCTGGGTGCGGTTGCCGTCGTCGTCGTAGGTGTAGACGTAGCGGCTGATCAGATCGCCGTTGGCGGCGAGGGTCTCGATGGACAACACCCAGCCGTTGTCGCGGTACTCGTACGCGGTCACGACACCGTTGGCATAGTGGATCTTGTGGACCAAGCCGTCGGGGAGATACTCGTATGAAGCGATCGGGGGATCGGCAGAAGACGGTGAATCGGTCGGAGACGATGAATCGGTGAGTCGTTGAATCGGTGAATCGGCAGGAGACGGTGAATCGGTGAATCGGTGAGTCGGTGAATCGGCAGAGCCTTCCAGCGATTCGTCTAGCCGATCATCAGAGGAGTCGCGTCCCGCAAGGTCGTGCGGACGGGACGTCCGCGCTCCGGCGGATGGATCTGCGTCGGGCGGCAGCGCTCCGCGCGGGTCCAAAGCGGCGAGTCGGTAGCTCGGAGCATCGTCCCGCGTCGGGGCGACGCGGTCTACGGTTCCCGGGGTGCCGCGGTGTACGGTCTGCGCCGCGCTGGTTCGCCGGTTCGCCGGTTCGCCGGTTCCGAAGCTCGGCGCCAGAGCCTTGCCTGCTGCCGGGAGGGTGCGGTCCACCGCCAGCAGCCGGTGGGCGGCGTCGTAGCGGTAGGCCGCGGAGGGGGCGGTCGAGGGAGGCTGGCCGGGGATGAACGCCGGAGTTTCGTCCGGGAAGTACATCGCCGTGCGGCTGCCGGTCCGGTCGTAGCCGAACCGCGCCGTCCGGCCCCAGTAGCCGTCCGTCTGCCCCTCGAGGCGATCGAGGCCGTCGTAGCGGTAGCGCGTGGTGTAGGCCACCGAGCGCCGCGCCCCGGGCGGGCCGGAGACCACCCCGGCGCCCGCCGCCGCCCAGTCGCTGCGGACGTCCTTCTCCTCCACCACCTGCAGCAGGTTGTCGTTGAGGTCGTAGGCGTAGGCGTGGCTCAGCGGCACGTCCGGTAACACTGTCGGGTCGGCGGACGGCCAGGCGAAAGCTTCGCTCTCCAGCCGGTTCAGCGAATCGTAGACCCGGTCCACGCGCCGGCCGTCGGGATCGACGGTGGCCGTCAGGTTGCCCGCGGCGTCGTAGAAGGAGGTCCAGGGGAGGAAGTCGGGGCTGGAGGCTCGAGACTCGGGGCTCGGGACTCGAGACTCGGGGCTCGGAAGTCCCGGCGTTTTCGCAGAGTTGGAGTACAGAGTTTGATCGTGTTCCGGATTCAGCGAACCCGGGGCGCTCAGGGCGGGGATCTGGGAGGCGGGGAGGAGCCACTGGCGCAGCTCCGTCACCCGGTCCCAGGCGTCGTAGAGGCGCTCCACGGCGTGGCCGTCGGCGTCGACCTGCCAACGCACCGGCCCCGCGTCGTCGTAGCGGTACGCGGTCACCGCGGAAAACGGCGCGTCTTCCTCGGCGCCCTGGGTCACGGCGGTCAGCCGGTCCTGCTCGTCGTAGGCGTAGGCGGTCCGGTGCCCCAGCGGCGATTTTACCGCCGTCTTCCGCCCGATTCCGTCATAGTCCGTTCGGGTGATCAATCCGTCGGCGTCGGTGGTGGCGATCCGCTCGTTGCGGTCGCTGTACTGGTGATGGAAATATGGATGAGTCCGCCCCGGGTAGAGCGCCTCCAGCCGCGGATTGTACTCCTCGGTGAGATTGCCCGCCCGGTCGTAGATATATTCCCAAACGGCCGTGGCCGCCGTGGCTTCAGGCGTGACGCTTTCCGCCGCCAGCCGCAGCCCCTCGGTACGCCTCAGCAGCCGCCCGGCGCCGTGAGGAAAGATTTCCCCCAGCCTACTGCTCTACCTGCCATCCTTAACGAACATGTCGCTCATTACAACAGAAGGTGGTTGTGGCTATCTTTCCTAAAAAGGTGTGGCACGAATCGAATGGCATCGACAGCAAGACTCAGATTCGACCTGTTGAACTCGATGGAAGGTCCCTGCTGGCCCAACATTTCGAGAGTCTAGTTTCACGGGGCATCCCACGGAGATATCCCAAAGGTCAGGTACTAATAATATTTTAATCTCCCTTTAGGCCATTCTCCCTCCCAACCGCAAGGGAAATGCCCTTTTTCATAGATCATAAACAATAAGCCATATGATCGGGGAGGCTTACAATCTTGGTAGGATAGGATTACCATTGAGTTTAAAAGGTCCCAATAGACACAATCAAGAAAGGTATCATCCAAACCATTCGTTTCTTTATAGTTTCTAATATTAGCGAAAACACTTTCCACCAAGAATTTTTTACATTCTTGTGCCGTGAGATTCCATTCTAGATAACGATTGGGAAACCTTGTATTTAGGTAACTTGTCACCTCATTTCTCATTTCCAGGGTTGTTTGTTCCCAAGAACTATCTGAATAGCACAGATATGCCTCATCCCAACTCTTCACTTGATCAATCTCAAGGTTCAAATCTAGAGCTTCCTCAATTCCGCACTTATCAAACCATGATATGCTTAATATGAGATCCTTGATTTTTTCATCTATCATAATGATACTCCTCATTTTCGGACTTGATTCAGTGGTCTTGGAATCCTGGGTACAGGCATGCCCCCTAATTGTCCATGTACAATTCTCTCTTTTATCGCTTGTATGACTAGCATCCTCACATCTGATTCAGAGAATCCTGCGGCTCTAGCAGCATTCCTAACTGCTTCACTATACTCCAAGTTTGTCGGTAGCTCTCCGTAACGAGGGCCACCTCTTCTAAATTGAGACCAAAACTGTTCCATCACATTATGGATTTCGTAATGCTGCGATCCGATGTCTGTGATTGCGTTACCTCCAACTTTGACTGAGACACCTTTTTCAGGAGGAATCACATCATTATAAGCTCCCTGCTGATTTAAATGATGGGATTGGCCGCCCTCAAGACCCTTTAGTTCCTCGTAGGGTCCGACACAGGGCCCTTTGGGAGAAAGTGAGAGGCGATTCGCCGTACTAATTAGTCGATGGGCTCTCCGAATCCGATTGATAGCACCTAAGACATAGGGTGTTAATTCGGCCGTGGCGATCATGCCGGACTTGATCTGTTCCGCTCTGGAAATGTACGGATCGTTGACCGCCCAGGCGATGGCCAGATGATCCACGATCGAACCCGCAAAGAACTCAGTGGCCCCTTCCAAGACGCCGACATCACCAATCGGAGAATGGATCGTTCCATATTGATCCTGATAGGGCTTGATATCTTTCAGGTTATCGCGCACTTGATCCCAATCTGCGGCAGTGGGGAAATGCAGCTTCCTCCGGAACACATTTTGGACACCCCGCTCATAGACGCTGTGGAGTTCATCCCCAACATTCGCTTCCATGGACACATCGAGGATGGAGCCAAATTTGAATCCTTCCGCCAACTCCAGCATGTGCGCGCCGAAGGCGATGTCTCCGCGGGCCGAGGCTCTACCGATATAAAATTCTTCGAGCGCGGGAAGTCGATCATCCTCCTTTCGATCTCCCTCGATGACTGTTACCGCCTGAATTCCCTGTTTCTGCAACTCGGCCAGATATTGCCCGGTCGGATTCTTCCCGCCCATTTGCCAGATGTAATCCCACCAGAATTTGATTTCTTTTTCTGAGTACTTTGGCCGTTCAGAGTGGTTGAAGGATTCTCTTGGGACGTCCCCACCCCGAATGACTTCCAGATCTGAGATGGGAATCGTGCGGATCACTGCGAATCCCATGGGATCAGTGTAAATAAGCGGATTTACACTTGCGTACAGGTACCGGTGGAGGCTTGGCGGCGAGAGGGCGTCGCCGAGGTAGGGGTCCTCGGAGGCGAAGCGGCCGAGCTCGGGGTCGTAGAAGCGGGCCTTGAAGTAGTAGAGGCCGGTTTCGGGGTCGAACTCGTGGCCGGTGTAGGTGAAGCGGTTCCAGGAGGCGAGGCTCGGGGCTGGAGGCTCGAGGCTCGGATCGAAGGCGGATTGGATGGCGGCGAGGTACTGGATCCAGTCCCAGAGGCCGGTGGCGGGGTCGTAGCCGGCGTCGCCATCGAAGGTCGCGCCGTCCGGCCCGTTCCGGTCCAGCTCGCGGTAGTTGCCCCAGGCGTCGTAGAGGTAACTCTCCGCGACGGAGCCATCGGGAGTGGTGAGGTTGACGGTGGAGCCGAGTGAGTCGAGGTGGTAGAAAACGGGGCTCGGGGCTGGGGGCTCGGGGCTCGGGGGGGTTCACCCGGGGGCGGGGGGGGGGGGGGGGGGGGCTCGGGGGAACCGATTCCGCGGCGAGTAGTTCATTCCCGAAGAGGTACTGGCGGGTCTTGAGGAGGGCGTCGGGATCATTCGGGAGGCTCGGGTCGAAGGTGAATTCGGCCAGGGCCGACATCTCGTCGTACACGTACAGGCGCGTGTCGGCGGGGACCGGGTCGCCAGGGCCGCCGGCGTCGTCGCCCAAGAACACGAAGCGGCTGTCGTGGCGGACGCGCCGGCCGGCGTGGTCGTAGCAGAACTCGGCGACAAGCTCCTCCTCGCCAAGAGCGTAGACAGCGGTGCCAGCGGACGTCTGGCCGGATTCCGCTCCCGTCTCCCGTCTCCCGTCTCCCGTCTTGGCCTGACTCCATTTCCCCACTGCCGCCGTCTGGCGGGTCACCCGCCGCAGCCGGCCCCAGGCGTCCCAGCCGAAATTCATCCGCAGGGTTTCGGTCCCGGGGACGATCCCGCCGGAGCCGTCGAGCTGGACGACGGTCTTGCTCAGCGTGTCGCCGGCGGCGTTGTACTCGTAGCGCACGCTGCGCCCCGGCGCCAGGTGGTCGGTCACCGTCAGCAGCCGGCCGTGGCGGTCGCAGGCGAAGGAGCGGTTCTTGACCGGCGTGCCGTCCAGTTTCGTTTCGATCTCGCTCAGCCGGTTGCCCAGCCGGTCATAGGTGTAGGCCACGGCGCGCTGCTCCGCCGTGCCGTGGCGGTAGGTCACCCCAGTGAGCCGGTCGAGGCGGTCGTAGGCGTAGGCGGTGACTTCGTGCTCGGCGACCTCGTCCGGGTCGGTCTCCCACGCCGGATGGGCCGCCCGCCACGCCGGGGTGGCGTTCCACTCCCGCAGCAGCGTCCGGTTGCCGTGGACGTCGTACTCGTACTCGTAGCGGCTGATCCGCCGGCCGGCCGCGGTCCGGGTATCGATCGACTGGATCCACCGGTTGGGGTAATACACGTAGGTTGTAACCGCACCGTTGGCGTAGTGGATGTGGGAGACGAGGCCGTCGGGGAAGTACTCGTACGAGGCGACTGGGGACTCGGCGGTCTTGGTGGAAGGTGAATGGGTGAATGGGTGAATCGGCGGAGCTTTTCAGCGATTCGTCCAGCCCGTCCGCGCTGACGGAGGGGCCGGACCCGGCATCGAAGCGCGAGCCGTTCCAGTGAGCGGCGCCGTAGCTCGCAGCCTCCGGGCGCGGGTCGGCGGTGCCGGCGGAGCCATGCCACGCGCCGGAGACGGCGCGAGGAACGGTGGGAACCTAAGGACGGGACGTCCGCGCTCCAGCCGGTGAAGTTCCGGGGCTGGCAGACCCGGAGCACCCAAGAGCCGCTTCGCCAGTCCCGTGACTGAACGCCGCAGCTAACCAGTTTCCGAGGAGTGGCGGTCGGTGGCGCACAGACGGTTTTGGGCGTCGTAACGGAAAGCCACGGAAGGAGCCGTGGAGCGGATGCTGCCCGGCGGCGGGGAGGCGCTCATACTACGGGTTTGGTTATTGTTCAAGAAGTTCTTTAAACGCCCTCTTTGGCCCTGTGGCTACAGAAGGGACAATCTCTAAGCCATAAGTTGCAATTTCTTGACACCTTGCTCTGTTTCCGACGAAAGCATTGACACGAGCCAGCAGGAGAACCGCACGTACACGCGTCATTCCTGGTAACCGTGTTGCGAAGGCACCTGCACGAAGATCTTCCAATGAGATGCTGAGCCAGTAATCTGGAAAAGATTCGTACTTTGCGAAGAAGGGTAGGCCATGTTCTTCTAACACAGCTAGCAGTCCTTGACGGGCACCTCCTTCACCATAAGACCACCAAAAATCATCCAAAGATGGGCTAGGTGTAAGACGTCTCCTGATCTCACAGTAAGTGACATTCATCGATTCCAGCTTAACAGGACCGGTTCCACCTAATATCGGTAGAAAGTCGAGATGCACACCGAGATTGACACAACATCTTGGTTCCGAGGAGTGTGTCTGGACTCCTATACAACTCACTACATGATCGTGTTGTTTAACGTATTCAAGACCACGCCCTTGGAATCCATAGACCGGGAGAAGGTTACACAGATCATCAGTAATGTATCGGAGGAAATCGTGGACCATACTTATCGCTCCTTAAAATGATCTTTCATTTTCGACGATCTCAACGCCCAACTTCTCAAGCTTCTGCCGCAAAGGTGCGCTTGGACCTCCTTTTCCAGTTCGAGCGCTCCTCCAGAATTCCCACCGAACCTTGTCAAGCTGGCCTGAGCGTATGAGTTTGATATCTCGTGCTAGTTCTTGGCGGACTTGTTGAGTTAGGTATGTTCGGCCAATCTTGGACTCAATCCCAACAATCTGTTCACCTACCTTGAGAACGTCTAGTCTTCGCAGGCCACCTGTCGTTCTAAGATTCTGTTCGATGAGGGCCGGTGCCTCTCTTTCTGCGATGAAGTCACGCGCGGCATTGCCAGCAACACGGTTTGCAGTCACTCCGCTGCTTGGAGGTACTGGTAGTTTTGATGCTTCTAGTTTGAGCCAGGTGTTCGATGGACCTTGCGGCGCACCTTTGGCTAAGATGAACGTGGTCAGGACCGCGGCGGCGACGTCTTCGTTGCCTTCCTCGGTGGTCAACAGGCGTCTTGCTTCTTCCCCAAACTGACGCACCATCTCCTGGCGGCCATATTCCGTGCTGTTCGTCCCCAGGAATTCCCCGATGGCCTGCGAATCCTGGTAGATGGCCAGCGGCGCGGTGGCCATGTAACGATACGAATTGATGGCCGTTTGGGCGATGTTTTTCCCCGTCTTGACGGCCATCCGGCCGATACTCCGCACATGCCTTTTCACTCCTCCAGCCACACCCTGAGCCAACCGATGTTGCCTGTATTCATCGTAATTTGAGGCCCCGCCCGTGTCCTGGACGTACTCCGCGGTCGCCTCCTCCGTCATGGCGTACTCGTGATGCACGGGCATCCGGAAGGGGGTCCCGACTTTTCCTGTAAAAATCAGCTCCCCGTTCTCATTCCGGCTGAACTTGCCGTTATTAAGCCGAATCAGCTCCTCCTCGAATTGCTGCCGCTGCTCGGCCGATTCGAACGGGAAGTTGGACAGGACGGTGTTGACCACGCCCTTCTTGAGATCCTGCTCCTCCACCCGCTCGATGACGTAGGGCCGGCCACTCCGGTCCCGGGTAGTGATCTCGCCGGCCAGATACCCCGTCAGGTCCACGTATCGAGCTGGGGAGGCGTACGCGTACAGATACCGGTGCAGGCTGGGCGGGGCGGTGGGGTCACCCAGGTACGGATCTTCGGAGGCAAACCGGCCGAGTTCGGGATCGTAGAAGCGGGCCTTGAAGTAGTAGAGGCCG
>CAYOTD010000228.1:0-7721 GCA_964406685.1 uncultured Solibacteraceae bacterium
CGTAGGTCCGTTCGGGGTCGAACATCTTGCGGTCGAGGGTCTCGAAACCGATGGAAACCGGCGACGATGCGATGTCCTTCGACGGCCTCGTCTTGAGCCGGGCGGGCGGACCTCCCGCCGGGGGTTGGGCAAGCGCGGCCGCCGGCATCAGCGCCATCAAACCTCTTCGCGTGATCTTCATTGCGATTCTCCTTATTTATGCCGTTACCACCGCCGCGTCGGTCACCACCAGAGGGTAGTCCCGAACCGGCATTTCGTCGAGCGTCACGACTCCTCCGTTGCGCTTGACTTTCGTGGGAACGGTGATGTCGCCGGTGAGCAGGTCCACCAGAACCGGGTTCTCAAACCGGGCCGCCTTCCCGCTCCACACCGTCAACCGGGCCAGCTTCGTCGGCCATCCCTGTTGAAGGATTGCGGGATACCAGTAAGCGTAGAGCGGGCAGCCGGAGCGGGCAAAGCATGCCTGGCGGACCGCCAGCCGTTCCCACTCGCCGGCGCCGCCTTCCACGCGCAACAGCAGGTCCGCCCGTTTGGCCTCGCCGTCGTACAGCGCGCACAGGTTCTGAAGGGCGTAGTAGGAGGCCTTCGGCGTGTAGAGGTTGCCCCGCAGCACGCCTTTCGAGTTGGTCATCGTGCTTTGCCCGGTGCCGAAGACGTAGTTGACCATGTCCACCGTCTGGAAGTAGCTGGTCAGTTCCACGTCCAGGCTCAGGTCCGTGAGCAACCGGCGCAGCAGCCATTTCGCCTGGCGGGCTTCGTCCCACTCGAAGTCCCTGAGAGCGCCGGCGCTGGTGTTGGTGGAGGGCGCGCCGTTCTCGCCCTGCCAGACGGACATGCCGGGGCGGTAGCGGGCGATAAGGCCGCGCAGAGCGCCGAGGTCGGCTTCGTAGTTCTCCTCGGGCACCTGACGGTAGGGATGATAGGAGAGCTTGTCGACCAGTTGGCCCAGGCCTTCCTCGAAACAGCCCTCGATGTAGTCCCAGGCCGTCAAACGCGCATAGGCTCCGCCGATCAGGACACAGCCGGGAACCGTTCTCCTCAGCACCGGAGCCGTCAGCTTCACCAGGTCCACATAGGCCTTCGGGTTGGGTTTGTCCGGCTTCCAGAAGTTGGGGATGTTCGGCTCGTTCCAGATCTCCCAGTGCTTCACTCTCGCCGCGAAGCGCTCGCCGAGCCGGGCGACGTAGCGGACCCAGCCCTGGCGAGCCTCCTCGCTGTTCATCGGCGCCCAGCCGACCGCGGATTCGTGCGGCGGGCCGGGCGTGTAAAGCGTGTTTCCGTAGCCCAGGTTGAACCAGGGCTGGATGCCGATGCGGAGCAGAGAGTCCACGACCGAATCCAGCCAGGCGAAATCATATTCGCCCTTTCTTGTTTCGGTCCGCGCCCAGCCGGTCTGGCAGCGGGCCCACTTCACGCCCAGCTTCGCCAGGTGCTCGTAGGTCCGTTCGGGGTCGAACATCTTGCGGTCGAGGGTCTCGAAACCGATGGAGACCGGCGAGGACGCGATGTCCTTCGAAGGCCGGGTCTTGAGCCGGGCCGGCGGGCCTCCCGCCGGCGGTTGGGCCAGCGCCGCCGCCGGCATCAGCGTCATCAATCCTCTTCGAGTGATCTTCATTGCGATTCTCCCTTCAGGGCCTGGCGCAGCCACTCCCAGTGGACGCCGGCCGCCATACCGAATCCGTAGAATCCCCAGCCGTCCAGCTTCGCGCCGCGCAGCAGGTCCAGCCGGCGTGAGACGTCCGCGGCCGAGGCGCAGTCCGGCCCGTGAAAGAGGAAGCCGCCGTTGCGCTTCACGGCGCGGTCCGGCGGAAGGGCCGCGAGATCCTCTTTCATGCGCTCCTCGGAGGCGCCGAAGAAGGTGACGGTGGCTTCCTCGGCCAGCTCGCGCACCGCCTCAAGAGCGAGAGTGGACTTCCCGCCGCTGAACCGAGGGTCCAGCGCGAGACGAAGGTTCAGACCGGCGCGCGGGACCGCCCGCCGGATTCTCTCGAGCAGCGTCCGCTGGACCTTGACACGCCACTGGACGACTTCGTCAAACCCCGCGTCCCGAGGCCGCCAGGGATCTTCCAGCCAGGCGCGGACATACTCGCGGATGGGGGCGCGCTGGTCGCCGCAGCCCGCGCGGCAATGGGGGCAGCAACAGATGGACAGCCACCAGGCCGCCTCGCCGGGCAGAGGAACGCCGCGCTTTTCGTGCAGGCCCTGATGCTCGTAGCCCAGCCAGCCCAGCGCTTCGAGGTCCAGCCCGCCGACGCCTTCGACCTCCGCCGCCTGGCGGCAGAGCTCGACGCAGTAGTCCTGAACGGCCGGGTTGGCAGGACACAAAGCGTAGGGGTAGGTTTCACCAAAGGCGTTTTCGACGCAGCAGTGAGGAGCGGCGGCGCCCAGGGCGTCGTTGTGGCAGAGCACGGTCCACGCCTGGGCTTCGAAGCCGGAGCGGCGGCACTCGCGCAGGAACCCGGACACCAGCGCCGCCTGCCCGGCCACCTCCGGCCTCAGCGCGGAAGGAAACCGGGCGATGTCGGCGGCGAAGTAGAGCGCACCGGGCAGTTGTTCATAGACGGCGCGGTGGGCGTGGCGGGCGAGCAACATGCGGCCGCCGTGGTAGCTCAGGCCGAGGCTACAGCCGGTCAGACCCACGCCGCGCAACTCGCCGATGAGGGCGCGCGGGTCGCGGCCTTCCAGGTCCCAGGCGTTCATCCAGACCCAGCGCTTCACTTCGGCTCCTTCAGGTCGGACAGGTCCTCCAGCGCGGCGTCCCGTCCGCCATCCACGGTGAGGAACGAACCGGTGATCCACGCCGCGTCGTCGCCGGCGAGGAAGAAGATGGCGTTGGCGACGTCCTCGGGCTTTCCCAGACGGCGCATCGGGAAGGTGGAGAGCACGCGCCGCCGCGCCTCGGCCGGATCGGTAAACGACGCGAAGTAGGGCTCGGTCCGAACCGATTCGATCTGTCCGGGGACGACGGCGTTGACCCGGACCTGGGGCGCGTATTCCACGGCGAGCGCCCGGGTCGCCGCCAGCAGGCCGCCCTTTGCCGCCGAGTAGAGGAACGACGACTTGTTGGCGCGCAGCCCCTGGGCGGAAGCGACGGTCACAATACTGCCGTGGCCGGAAGCGGCCAGGAGCGGGTGGGCCGCTTTCGCGCAGAACCAGACCGACTTCAGATTGATGTCCAGGCACTCGGTCCAGTCCTGTTCCGCGGCGGCAAGCGAGGTGATCGAATAGAGGCAGCCGGCGTTGGCGACCAGGGTGTCCAGACGCCCGTGGCGCTGAGCGACAAGGGCGAACAGCCGCTCCACCGCGGCGCCGGCGGTCACGTCGGTCCGGATGAACTCGCCGCATTCCTCGACGGCCTGAAGGTCGGCCACCACCACGCGCGCGCCCTCGCGGGCAAACGCCCTGGCGGTGGCCAGGCCGATGCCGCGCCCACCGCCGGTCACCACCACAACACGATTCTGAAACCGTCCCATCACGAATCCACCTCCACGGATTTCACCATCTCGACCCTCCCCACCAGGAACACCAGCGAGAGGCAGGCCGCCAGGGGCGCGGTGCCCGCCACCCAGAAAGCGGGCGCGTAGCCGCGCGTGTCGACCAGCAGGCCGGTTGCGTAAGTGAAGAACGCCGATCCGAAACTGGCCGCGGCGCCCGTGAGTCCCACGGCCGTGGCCATCCGGCTGGCGGGGAAGATGTCGGCGTGCAGCGCCAGCGTGTTGGAGCTCCACATGCCGAAACCGAAGGTCGCCAGCGAGACCCAGGCGATGGCGCCCGCCGCCGAGTGGGCGGCAACCACCTGGACTCCGCCGAGCATCGCGAGGGCGGCGGCCAACATCACACTCTTTCGCGCGCGCGTGGCCGGCCAGCCGCCGCCGAGAAGGCGGTCGGAGAGAGCGCCGCCCAGGAGCTTGCCCAGATCCACGGTGAGGAAGGGGATCCAGGCGAACAGGCCGATCTCTCTCAGGGTGAAGCCGCGGTCCTTGCTCAGGTAGTCGGGCAGCCAGAAGACGTAGAACCACCACACCGGAGTCGCCACCATCCGCGTGACCATCAGGCCCCAGAGCTGGCGGACGCCGAGCATCGAGCGGAGCGACGCCGTCCAGGGGGCCGGCTTGCGCGGCGCTTCGTCCACTTCCCGCAAGACCAGTTGACGTTCGCTCCCGGAGAGCCAGGGATGCACGGCCGGCTTGCGGTACAGCGCCCACCAGGCGGCGAACCAGAGGAAGCCGAGCGATCCGACGGCGACGAAGGCCGCGCGCCAGCCGTGGGCCAAGGCCAGCATCGCCACCAGCGGCGGGGCCACCATCGCGCCCACCGCGGAGCCGCCATCGAAAGCGCCCATGGCGAAGGCGCGGCGCGATTTCGGGAACCATTCCGCGATGGCCTTCCCGCCCGCCGGCCAGTTGCCCGCTTCGCCCAGGCCGAGCAGGATGCGGAGCACCGACAGAGTCACAGGCCCGCGGGCAAAGGCGTGCGCCATCGCCGCGGCGGACCACAGGGCGATGGCAACCAGGAACCCGATGCGCGTCCCCAGCCGGTCGATCACGACGCCGCCGGCCATCTGTCCCACGGTGTACGCCACCATGAACCAGGTGGTGATGGCGCCGTACTGCGCGCTGGTGATGCCCAGGTCCTTGCGCAGCGTGGGCAGGACGACCGAGAGCGCCTGCCGGTCGATGTAGTTGATCACGGTGGACAGACAGAGCAGACCGAGAATCAACCAGCGCAAGCGGGAAGCCGTCATCGCGCTATCCCCGGCTGAAACACGTCTTCACGTCGTTGACGGAACTCAAGGGGGAGGCGATGGCTTCCACTTTCGCCGGGTCCACGTTCACGCCGAGGCCGGGACCGTCGGGCACGAGCAGGTCGCCGTTCTCGAAGCGGACCGGTTCGACGGTCACGTCGGCCTGGTAGAGACAGGGGCCGACCGGGTCGGAGGCGTAGTCGAGGCGGGGCGCCACCGCGCCGGCCAGGGCCTGGGCGGCCGTCGCCACGCTCAACTCCTGGGTGGTGCCGATGAGGCATTCGATGTTGGCCGCGTCGGCGAGGGCGAACAGCCGCAGCATCCCCTGGAAGCCGCCCGCCACCGTGATCGAGATATTGAAGATGTCCACCGCGCGGGCGCGGATCAGGCGGATGGCGTACTCCTCGCTGCGGACGTGCTCGCTGACCGGGTGGTCGATCCGGCGCCGCACCTCGGCGATCGAGTCGACGTCGTCGCGGTCCACGGGGCTCTCGACGCTCTGGAACGGGAAATCTCTCAGGCGCCGGTAGGCGCGCAGGAAGGCCGGCACGGTGAACAGGCCGCTGCCGTCCAGCGAGGTCAGTTGAATCGAGTCGCCGTACTTGCCGCAGATGGCTTCCAGCAGCCGCGCGTCGGCGCCGGTGTCGTTGCCGATGTAAAGGCGGAACTTGCGGAAGCCGGCCGCGTACTGCCGGTCGACGAGGCGGCACCGGTCGGCCACGTCGGCCTCCGACTTCTGGCGGAAGATGGGGAAGCAGATCGGGATGCGGGAGCGGCGAGCGCCTCCCAGCAGGTTGGCGACGTTGACGCCCAGGATACGGGCCTTCAGGTCGTGGAGGGCGATGCTCACACCGGCGCGCACCAGGCAGGCCTTGCCGTGGAAGCGCGTGCCCGGGAAGTTCGTCCGCATCAGGTCGTCGAGGGCGTTCAGGTCCATGGCGCTGCGGCCGCACAACAGCGACTCCAGGCAGAGCTTCAGGTCCCGCACGTCGGGCTGCATCGCGGGCAGGTGCGAGACGTCCGAGATCTCGCCCCATCCCACGGCTCCCTCGCGCGTATCCACGCGCACCAGCACGTGCTGGCTGGGTTCGCCGTACAGCCGGGGCGTCGTCACCGGGTACAGTTGCACGCTCTTGATTGCCGCCGTATCAGTCATTCTTCTCCCCCGCCTTCGCATCCAGGAAGGCCACCACTTCGCGGGTCAGCTTCTCCGCCGCCGCCAGATTCATTTTTCGATCTCCCCGATACCAGTCTTTCCAGTCTCCGCGCGTGGCGAGGGCCTGCGCGGCGCGGACCCGCGCGAACTGCTCGATCGCACCTCTGGCCTCGCGCGCCATTTCCGCGTGGCCGGTGGCCAGGTTCGCGCGCACGGCGCACTCCAGCCAACCCAGGATACCGGCGAAGATGCCCTGCTGCGCCATGAAGTTGCTCTCGAAGAATGCCCGGTCGCCGCCCGCCAGCCGCCGCGCGATGGCGCCGGCCTTGTCACCGGCCCGCTCGACGGCGGCGCGCTGGCGCGCGGTCACTTCCAGCAACTTCGGCAGCGGATACGCGCCCGGATTGGGCATGTTCGGCATGAACCGCTCCAGGCTCTGCGCGGCAACCGGGGAACGTCCCGTCTGTCCCCGTAGCAGCGCGCCGAAAAGGCGTTTGCCCATGGCGAGAGAGGTGCCGTCCAATAGCGGCGGCATGCCGGTTTCCGGGTCGACGTAGTAGGCGTCGAACAGCCTTTCGTAGGCCTCGGCGGCATCGGCGGCGGCCGCGCCGAACCGCTCGCGGCACCACTGGCGCAGATACTCGCGGCCGTCGAAACCCTCCATGCGGCGCAGCATGCAGGAGCTGGCCGCCAGGCCGAGGGCGAACTCGCGGACGTTGGAGACGTTCAGGATCGCGTAGTGGCCGGTGCGCTTGCGGAGAGCGTCGCGGAAGATCTCCTCGGTCTTCCACGGCGGCACTCCCTGCACGAGGTGCGGTCCCCAACCCCACACCGCGTGATGGTAGTAGATCCCATACGTCCTGCCCGCCTCTCGTGGTGTCTCGTGGAAATCCGCCTGCATTCTCCAGCCGGGCGAGTTGTCGGCGAAGACCACGGTGACGCCTTCGGGGATCTTCAACAGCCCGCGGCGGTTGAGCTCGGCGCCCTCCATCCAGAGCGTGGTCGTCATGGGCGGGTCTTTTCTCGGGTCGACGCTTCCGATGATGGCGCGCTGCAATGCGATGGCTTCGGAGATCATCGCGCCGCGCGCCTCGTCGGTCGCGGGAGCCGTCGGGTCATGATGCCAGGCGGGGCGGTCCGCGATGCCGCGCAGACCGAGTTGCCAGACCACGCCGGGATAGCGCGCCCAGCGGGCCGCGTACCACCGCCATACCTGCTCGAATTCGGCGCGGCGCGAGTGGAAGGTGTAGGGGACGCTCGCCCCGCGCGCCTTCCAGTAGTTGTTGAAGGCGAAGGCGCTGACGCCCATCGGCTCGACGTGGTGCATGGAGACCATCAGCCCGCGGCGGGTGGCGGCCTGCACCATCCGCTCTTCGGCCGGGTTGGCGATGTCGGTGAAGGAAGCCGGGATCACCAGGTTGTATTGGAGGCGGAGTGCCGCCTCGAAGACGCGCTCCAGCACGTCGGGGTGCGTCACCTGGTGATAGTAAGGATAGTCGATGTCGCGCTTGCCTCCGCCGTCTTTCCACTCGGTGAGCAGGTCTTCGTCGTTGATGAACCAGCCGCGATAGCGGAAGGCGGGTTCGCCGCAGTTGAGCGACACGCGGCCCCAGGAGAGCGCGGGACGCCGGCGCGGCTCGCGTCCGGTCCAGAAGTAGAGCGGGTCGACGCCTACGTATTGCTCCAGGAAAGCGTAGACGCCGAAGATCGTGCCGCGGGCGTCGCTGCCTTGTATCCGCAGGCCGGTGGAGGTCTCCGCGATCCGGTAGGATTCCCATCGGCCGTCGGGGACGGTTTCGACCGCCAGGCAGGGGCGGCGGC
>CAYOTD010000229.1:0-7717 GCA_964406685.1 uncultured Solibacteraceae bacterium
CGTCGGAGAGCCTCTTGAGCCGGTCCGGGCGGATGTCGCACACCGCGGTGACTTGGGAATTCGGGTCCAGGTGCCAGTGAAACGAGCTGCCGAAACCCCCTCCGACCACTCCGATTCTCACTTGCCGTCCGGCGGCGCGGGCCGCTCCTGCCGCGGCTACCCCTTGCAGGAAACCGCGGCGGCTGAAGCTGTTCTGCATTGTTCTGCTCCTGTCGTTCAATCGCGGAAGAGCCGCGGCGCGAAATCGTGCAAGTGTTTGCGCCACACCTGCCAATCGTGCAGGCCGGGCCCCTCGAACCAGATGTGCTTGACCCCCGCCGTGTCGAGCGCCTTGTGCAGTGCGACCGAGCCGGGGTAGAGAAAATCCTCCGTGCCGCAGCCGATCCACAGCAGCTTCAGCTTCTGGTTGAGCGCGGCCGGGTCGGCGAAGACGCCGCCGAACGAGGTTTTGATATCGAAGTTGCGCGCGCCGGCGCCGCTGAAACTGCCGATGAAGTCGAACTTGTCGAGGTTGGCGAAGCCGATGTTCATGGCCTGCCCGCCGCCCATCGACAGCCCCGCGATGGCGCGGTGGGAGCGGTCGGCGAGGGTACGGTAGGCGCGGTCGATCTCCGGAATCAGATCGTTGATGACCACTTCGGGGAACGCCTCGTTGCCGCGCGCGCCCGGCGCCGGCGCCGCGCCGGGTTTGGCGGCGTAGCCGTTCTCCATGACGACGATCATGGGCCGGGTTTTGCCCGCTGCGATCAGGTTGTCGAGGATGAAATTGGCGCGGCCCTGCGCCGTCCAGCCACGCTCGCTCTCCCCGGACCCGTGTTGCAGGTAGAGCACCGCGTAGCGGGTCTTTGCATCCGCGTCATAGCCGGGCGGCGTGTAGACGAAGGCGCGGCGCATCAGGCCCGTAGTCCGGGATCGATACCAGTGCATGCGCACGTCGCCGTGCGG
Organism: uncultured Solibacteraceae bacterium; assembly: GCA_964406685.1. Classification (GTDB taxonomy): domain Bacteria; phylum Acidobacteriota; class Terriglobia; order Bryobacterales; family Bryobacteraceae; genus JACQZT01. The sequence continues at coordinate 946 of CAYOTD010000229.1, forward strand.
CACGTCCTTGGCGTCGTAGAAATCGAGCGCGGGGTCGGGTACTTCCACTCCGCTGGACTGCTTGGCCCATCCGAAGAACGTCTCGCTGGACGGATCGTTGCACGGAACGCCATCCACCAGGAACCAGTAGTAGTGGAAGCCGGGCAGCACCGGGCCGATGGTCGCGGACCAGACGCCATCCGCCGAGCGGGTCAACTCAAACGGCCCCTTGCCCAAACCGTTGGCGCCGCCGCCGGGCATCACCTGGACCTTCTGCGCCGTGGGCGCCTTCAACTGGAACGTGACGCGGCGGTCGGCGTGGACCTTTGGATACTCGGCGCCGCGCACGTTGGAAGTGGCGGGCTGGTCGGCGGCCGCGGCCAATAGCAGCATCGCAGGGAAGACGAGCGTCAGAGCCATGTGACCGATCTTATCTCCATTCGAGTTCCGGCATCATGTCTGTGAGGGTAGCTATACTGTCTGCTTTGGCGGAGAGGAGGATCCTCATGCTTGCACGGCTGGCGTTGGCACTGACGGCCGTTGTGATGGCGGCGGAGGGGCAGGTCACCTCGCCCGAAAAGTTCTTCGGATTCCGGCTGGGCACCGACCGCAAGATCGCCCTCTGGGACAAGATCGTCGAGTACTATCAGGTTCTCGAAAAGGAGGCCGGCGGCAAGCTGAAGGTCGTCAACCTGGGGCCATCGACCATGGGCAATCCGTTCCTGCTGGTCATCATTTCTTCGCCGGAGAACCTGGCCCGGCTCGACCGGCTGCGCGAGATCAACAGCCGCATCAGCGATCCGCGCGGGCTCTCCGAAACGGCCGTGCGGAAGCTGATTGGCGAAGGCCGGGCGGTCGTCTGCCAGACCATGAGCCTGCATGCCAGCGAGATCGGCGGCACGCAGATGGCGCCGGAACTGGCCTGGGACCTGGTGTCGCAGCGCGACGGCGACACGCAGCGCATCCTCGACAACGTCATCTTTCTCCTGATCCCGTCATTTAATCCCGACGGCGCCATCATGGTCGCCGACTGGTATCAGAAGACGCTGGGCACGGAGTACGAGGGTTCCAGCCTGCCCTGGCTCTATCACAAGTACGCCGGCCACGATAACAACCGCGACGCCTTTCAGACCAACCTGGTCGAGTCTCAGTACGTGGCGAAGATCCTGTTCCGCGAATGGAACCCGCAGGCCTACGTCGATCACCATCACCAGAGCAGTTACGGCGCCCGCATCTACGTGCCGCCCTACGCCGAACCCATCCGCCCGCACGGCGATCCGCTGGTGTGGCGCGAGATGAGCTGGTACGGCGCGCACATCGCCTATAAGGAGGAAGAGGGCGGGAAGTCCGGCGTCCTCAACATGGCCCAGTACTCCGGATGGGGCCATTTCGGCTTCCACTGGATCACGCCCTTCCATAACATCGCCGGGATGTTGACGGAATCGGCCAGCACGCGGCTGGCGACACCGATCTTCATCCATCCCGACCAGTTGCAGGGAGGGGTGCGCGGCATGCCCGCGTATGAACAGCAGACCACGTTCCCCAATCCCTGGCCGGGCGGCTGGTGGCGGCTGCGCGAGATCGTCGAGCGGCAGAAGATCTCGGCCTGGGCGGTGCTGGACCTGGCCGCGCGCAACCGCGAGACGGTCCTGTGGAACGCCTATCTCAAGGCGCGGCGGCAGACCGAGCGCGGCGCGGAAGGCAAGCCCTTCGCCTACGTAATTCCGCGCGCCCAGCACGACACTCTGGCCGCAATGACGATGATCAACAAGCTGCTTGGGCAGGGGATCGAGGTCCAGGAGGCGGCCAAGGATTTCACCACCTCCGGCGGGCTCAGTTATCCGCCGGGATCCTGGGTGGTCCCGCTAGCGCAGCCCAAGATGGGCCTGATCCGCTATCTGCTCGGCCGCACCCGCTATCCCGACAACGAGTGGACGCGGAACCGCGACGGGGCGCCGGCGCGCCCCTATGACATGGCCACCGACACGATGTTTGAGTTCATGGGCGTGCGCGTCGATCCACTGGAGGAAGCCGTGCCAGGAGGGCTGCGCAAACTGGTCCAGCCGATCGAGCTGTCCGGCCAGGTGGCGCCGGCCGCGGCGGGTTACCGCTTCGACGGCCGGTTGAATGAGAGCTTCAAGGCGCTGAACCTGCTACTGGACAAGGGCGTCAGCGTGCGCCGCGTCGATCGCGCGAGCCAAGGTCTGCGGGCCGGTGATTTTACCCTCGCCGCCGCTCCCCAGGCCCTGCTGGCGAGCGTAGCGAAGGAAACCGGCGTGGATTTCGCCGCGCTGGGCTCCTCTGCTTCCGTGGCCGCGCACGACGTCAAGCGGCTGCGCGTCGGCATGTACCAGCGCTATCGCGGCGGCAACATGGACGAGGGCTGGACGCGCCTGCTGCTGGAGCAGTACCGCTTCCCCTACACCTCCCTGATGGACGCCGGGATCAAGAAGGGCGATCTCAACGCCCGCTACGACGTCGTCATTCTGCCCGAAGACTCGACCACCGCCATCGTCGGCGAGAAGAAGGAGGGCGCCGAGGAGCGCCATCCGCCCGAGTACCGCAGCGGCATCGGCGAGGAGGGCGTCAAGTCGCTGAAGACGTTCGTCGAGAAAGGCGGCACGCTGGTCACCCTGGGAGGCGCGGCCGGTTTCGCCGTCGAGAAGCTCGGACTTAAGCTCCGCAACGCGGCCTCCGGCCGCAGCTCGAAGGAGTTCTGGTGCCCCGGTTCGACGCTCAGGATGGTGGTGGACAACACGCATCCGCTGGGGTACGGTATGCCGCCGGCGGCCCTGGGCGTTTTCATGGGCGGCAGCCCGGCGATTGAGATTCTGCCGAACGATTTCAACGAGCGCTACGAAGTCATCGCCCGCTTCCCCGACCGCGACCTGCTCGAAAGCGGCTGGCTGATCGGGGAGCAGACTCTCGCCAAGAAAGCGGCCATGGTTTCGGCCAGGCTGGGCAACGGCCGGGTGATCCTCATCGGCATCCGCGCCCAGCACCGGGCACAGACCCACGGCACCTTCAAGCTGTTCTTCAATACGCTGGTGCGGTAGGCAACTGCCTGGCCGTTTCCCGGGAGTATAATGCGACTGGCAGCGGTCGTCGGGGGGGGGAATGGCCAGCTACAAACTGGGTGACAGCGATCCGGTGATCAAGCACGACAAGGGCGCGGGGAAGTGGGCGTCCGAGTCGCCCACGCCGGAGATGGTGGCTCTTGCGGGGCTCATTGTTCAGCACCTGCCTCACGCCTATCTTGTCGTGGGAGACGACGCCGCCAAGCACATGTACCACTACTTCGGGAACAGCGGAAACACCTGCACGATCGATCTGGAGGGCATGCTCGACGACGTTCCGTCCGCGAAGGCGATCTATGATGCGGAACTGGCCGAGGCGCAGAAGTTCGTGCAGACTCTGCCGGTGGGCAGCCACAAGATCGCCTCCCAGAAGGCGCGCGGCGGCTACAACACGAAGGGCGAGAGCGGCAACTGGTATTACGCCGTGGGCGGCTATTCGGCCTGGGGAAAAGGCGTGGCCATGGTGGGCAAGGACGCGGCCGGCGCTCCCGGCTACAAGCTCGACTTCGAGCTCAGGTTCGAGGACAAGTACAACTGGGACACGGGCAAGAGCGTGACGCTGTTCAAAGTCGTGATCACCGACAAGTTCATGGGTGCGTTTCACAGACAGGGTCTGGCGCAGGAGTTCATCATGACCGGGTCGTTCAAGAGGACGGTGACATGGGGCTCAGAGAAGGCCATCGCGCAGCCGAACACGGCGGGCGGCGGTGGACGTTAGGCCGGACGATCCTGGTCTTGGCCGCGGCGGCGGCGATCGTCCTGGTTGGCTGCAAGACCCGCGGGACGGCTCCGGATCCGGCGGAAGCCGGCCGTCTCGCCGAGCGGGCGGGCATCAGCCTGCCTGCCGGCTCCGAGGTGCTCCTTGCGGAAACGGATGAGAGGAAAGACGGGGGGCACGCCCGCTGGGTGGTGCGCGGCCGGTCGGCCGTGGCTCCGCCGGGCGCGGAGGCGACCGAAATCCCTCCGGCGAGCACACTCGACCTGCTCGCCCGGATTCTTCCACGCGAGCCCGCCGGCAAGCCCGCCGAGCCAAACGCCCGCATGTACGAATGGCGGCATGGCGGCGGAAGCTGGCGCGCGCTCACCCTGAAGACCGACCGAGCCTGCTGGTCCGTGATCGAGCGATTTCCTTTGTAGCGGCGAAAGGCGATCCGGATATCCAAGGATGAGTGTCTGGTGTGACGGGCTACAATAGCCGGAGTAGGCGTTATTGCAACCTACGAGGAGACCAGCATGAACCTGTCATGGACGAGCTGTTTCGGGCGCGCGCTGCTGTTGTCCGCCTTGGCTGGCGGTCTGGCGGGAGCCGGGCCGTCGCACACCCCGCTGGCATTGCGCAACCCTCTTCAGGACAAGAACTTCTTCTTGCTCTCGGCCATCCAGCGGGCGCCTGCCGTGCGGGCGCTGGTCCAATCCGACGCGGCGCTGGCACAGATCGGAGCTGCCAAGCGCGCCGCATTGTCGCAATCGCCGGGCGCCTGCGCGGCCGACGTCCCGTGCTACGCCAAGGCTCTGCGCTGGACCGACGAGGAGATCGCGCAGTCGCGCGCGGCCCTCGGGGTCCTGGCCGGGAAGGCGGCCATGAGCCGGTTCGTGGATGACGTCCTGCGGCAATCCGGGATGTTCCAGCGCTACGCCGACAAGCCGGCCTCAGCCCTGCTTGAAAGCGCTTGGGAAGACGCCGCCCGCAAGATGAACCGGGCCATCGACATCTTCGCGCTGGGCCAGACGCCGCGGTTTCCAGGATTCGCCCCCGCGCCGCAACGGTCCACAGGCGTGGCCGGCGCGCCCGCCCAGCCGCCGCGCTTTCCGGGGATGGATCTGACCGCGTACGACGTGAAGTCCCCGGCGTTCGGGCGGATGGTGCAGATCATGGCCGCCGTGGCCGGCAGCGATCCGGCCTCGCTCGAACTGTTCTTCGAGCCGTCGCTCCGGTTTGCCGTCGAATTGCTGTTGCTGCACAGCCGGGATGAGGCGGGGCGCCATGAGCCGCTCGAAGCCGGAGAGAACCGGGCCGCCGTGGCGCGGATACGTTCGATCAAGTGGGCGCAGTTCCCCTACACGGTGATTGTCGTCCTCGGCAACGGTCCCGAGCGCGCCGGCGTGGCCCTCGCCCCGGTGGCCCGGCTCCGGCTGATGCTGGCCGTGAGAGAGTTCCGCGAGAAGAAGGCGCCCTTCCTCCTGGTGACGGGCGGCTACGTCAATCCGCCCCTGACTCCGTACGGCGAAGCCATGGAGATGAAGAAGGCGCTGCGGCAGGAGTTCGGCGTTCCCGAGGATGCGGTCCTGGTGGACCCGCACGCGCGCCGCACAACCACCAACCTGCGCAACGCCGCGCGGCTGATCTACCGCTACGGCATCCCCTTCGAGCGCAAGGGACTGATCCTCACCGACCAGTTGCATAGCGCCTCGATCGAAGCCCCCGGATTCCGCGAGCGCTGCCGGAGGGACTTCGGCTACGAGCCCGTACGCCTCCTCGCGCGGATCTCGCCGTTCGATCTCGAATTCGTGCCGTTGATCGACTCGCTGCACGCGGACGCTTCGGACCTGCTGGATCCCTAAGAGAGTCCCGCTCTCCGGCGCGACACGATGCGCAGTCGTGTCTTGCCGCTTGATGCGGCTGGGCGCCTGCGGGCACGATGGGGGATCAACATGTCAGCGCATTGCACCGTCAGAACGCATGGCCGCCGCCGTGGAGTCCTGTGGGCGTTGCCTCTCCTTCCCGCGATCCTGTTGGGGGCGCCCGCCAAGGTCGAGCTCAAGCCGCCGGTCTATTTCGAGCCGGATGGGGCCGCCTTCATCGTGCGCGGGTTGAAGACCGGCGCCAGGCTGGAGCGAGGGGGGGCCCTCCGGTTGACTCTGCCCGGGGCAGGCTCGTTCTCCTTGCGATTCGCCGGCGCGAACTCGCGTGCGGAGGCCGAAGCCGTGCATCCGCTGCCCGGCCGCACGCACTACTTCATCGGACGAGAATCCCGGAAGTGGCGGACGAATGTCCCGCACTACGGCCAGGTGCGCTACCGCAACGTCTACCCGGGGATCGACGTCGTCTACTACGCGGTGCGGGACGCCCTGGAATACGACGTGGTGGTTGCACCCGGCGCCGACCCGCGGCGCATCCGGTTGTCGGTTTCCGGAGCGGACAGAGTGACAACCGGCGGCGACGACCTCATCATCGAGGTGGCCGGGAGGATACTGCGCCAGGCGAAACCCCGGATCTATCAGGCGGCGGCAAGCGGGAGAGTGGAGATAGCCGGCCGTTACGCCGTCGATCACAAGGGTGAGGCCCGGATTGAACTCGGCCACTACGATCCGCACCGGCCGTTGGTGATTGATCCGGTGATTGTCTGGTCCACGCTGCTGGGCGGCGACAAGTACGACTGCATCAACGCGGTGGCCGTCGATCCGCAGGGCAACGTCTATGTGGCGGGAGAGACGAATTCCGCGAACTTCCCGGGAACGTCCCCCGCAGGCATGGCAGCCGGAACACGGCGTCCGGAGGCCTATGTGAGCAAGATCAACCCGGCGGGGACGGCTGTGCTTTTCACCGCCTACTTCGCCGCGCGAGCATTTTACAGCGCCGGAGCCGCCGCCATCGCTCTCGACAGCGCAGGCAACATCTACGTCGCCGGCAACACGGGGAGCGACGATTTTCCGGTGACCTCCAACGCGGCGCAGCCCAAGTTGGCTCACAGCAGCGACGCATTCCTGTTGAAACT
>CAYOTD010000230.1:0-7716 GCA_964406685.1 uncultured Solibacteraceae bacterium
TGGCTTCCCAGCGTCGCCAGACGGTCGACGGCCCCTCCGAGACCGGCGGGATCCACCCACTCGGCCTCCTCCTGCCCGCCGTCGTCCATCGGCACGCCCGGAAAGGCCGCCTTGAGGTCCTCGATCAGCATCATGGTTTCGTATCCGAAGGCCTGGGCGTGCCGGCCGAGCACGGTCAACCACTGCCGGCGGGTAGCGGCGTCCATCGAGGCCGCCTCCGCGGGTGTGAAACGACCCCCGACCTGACGGAGAGCCAGGGCGTGGGCCTTCGCCCTTCGGGCGCGGTCGGCGACGGCGGCGCTCGGAAAGGCGGCTGTGGCCGGAGGCGTCCGCACGGCGAACTGCACCTTCAGCGAGGAGTCGTTCATCAGCGGGGCAAGCGCGGCCAGCGCCCGCTGAACCTGTTGCTGGTTGTCCAGCGTAAGACTGAGCATCAGCGAGCCGTCCGGCATCCGGTTCATGCCCGTCTGGTCGCCGAGAGTGATGTTGGCCCGGGCCAGGAGCGAGATGATCTCCACCTCCCGCCCGACATGAACCGGCGGCGCCGGAGGCGGAGGCAGCACCGGAGCCTGCGACGCGGGGAGCGGCGAGGGAGCCAGCGGAAGCTCGGGAATCGGCTCGGCGCCCGGCGTGACCCTCAGCTCGGGGTCCGGCCTGAAGACGGCAACGTCGACCATGGCGCTCGGATAGCGGGCGAAGCCGGTCTCAAACAGGCGATACTCCCGCGCATTGTCCGCCTTGCCGACAATCAGGCTCTGCTCGACGGGGCGGAGGTCGGGACGGCTGAGCACGAGAGCTGCGTTGACCAACCGCGAAGAACCACCCCCGGAGAGGGAAGGGGCCTGATAGCGAATCACAAAGGTGGCCGGCGTTTCCTCCACAACTGCCCGGCGCACGTCTCCCACCAGCGAGGCGAATTCCTTCGCGGACAGTTCCATCTGGCCCGCCGTATCGATGCTGTCGGGGGCCAGAATCGCCGCGCGGATCGGTTCCGGCTGGGCGACGGGAGCGGCGCCGCGCCGGAACAGCAGCCGGGCACCCGATTGAGTGGTCCAATCGCACGCCAGAAGCTGGCCGTTCTCGTCGAACACGCGCCGGGTCCGCATGCGGCGGGGCAGGCTGTTGGGCGAGGTTGTAGGCAGTTCCTGCCAGACTTCGATCCGCCGGCGCCGCACGGTGCCGTGGCTGCGCTCCTCCAGGTGAAGACTCCGGTGCAGCACTTGCGGTGAGACGCCGGTGGGTATCTCTTCCAGGCGGGCGGAGCGCTCCAGCAGCGGCGCGGCCAGGATCGGCTTCGGCCAGACGTACTGCCAGAGGATCAGGACGCACAGGAAGAGGGCCTGGGTGGCCATCCCGAAAGCGGCGGGCCGGCGCCAGGAGCGCTCAAACAGGACCAGCTTCCAGGAGCCGCCGGCGGTCTCGCCTTCCCAGGCGCTCCGTTTCGCCTGGAACGCCCGCTTGGCGGCTTCGACGCGCTCCGGGGGGATTAGATCGTGGCCGATCACGGTGCGCATCGCCGCGTGAACCCGTTCCTCGATCTCAAACTGCCGGGTCCGGCACTGCCAGCAGCGCTCCAGGTGGTTGCCGACAAGGTAGCTTCGCCACCGCGGCAGTTCGCCGTCGAGGTGTGCCAGGAGCACAACGTCGCTACAGTGCTTCATAGCGCCTCGCATTCTCCCGCGGAGCGGCGTCGGTTTGCGTGCGTAGTTTCTGAAGAGCGCGGGTGATCAAGGCGCCGACGCAGCCTGTGCTGATTCCCAGGATCTGGCCGATTTCCTTGTACTTAAGCGCGTCCATGCGCAACAGCAGCACTTCCTCTTCGCGCCGGGAAAGGGCCGAAACGCGGATCAGGTCGGCTCCTTCGAGAGCAAAAGGCGCGGGATGTATCTGACCCTGCGGGGCGAAATCCAAAACCTCCAGCCGCTCGTGGAGCGCGGTGGTCTCGCGGTGGCGGCGGATCTCGCGGCTGATGCGGCGCCGGGCCACGCTGAAAGCCCAGGCGGAGGGGTGCTCGATCGCCGCGCCCCGTACCAACTGCTTGTAGAGATCCAGAAACGCCTCTTGCACAATGTCTTCGGCCGCGCCCAGATTGCCCAGCGACCGGTACACATAACGAACCAACGCCGGGTACCGTGTCTCGAAAAGCTCACACACCACGCGGTTGGCCTCGTTTGGATCCATCAGCCGTGTATTCCAGCGACTCCTGTCAGGGTACGCCAGTAGGTGGGGCTCGCGTGGCGCATTTCTTTACACGCCTCAGCGTTTTTTTGCGGCCGGCGCGGCGCGAGGAATCGCTTTGCGCGACAATGGCGAGGACCGCCCGCGCGGAAGAGGAGGGGTGTCCGTGAGAGTCCTTGTCATTCCTTGCTTCGTGCTTGCGACCGTATCCGGCAGCTCGGCCGCCGTGCCGCCGCGGCTGGAAAACCAGGGTCTCCGTCTGGAGGTGGATCCCGCCAGCGCAACCGCCCGCCTGTTGGACAAGCGCACCGGCGAGGTGTGGGAGCTGGGCGCGCCCCGGCTGGTGATGAAGGAGGGAAGCCCGGCGCCCGTCCGCATCACCGGCAGCCTGGCGATGCGCCAGGGCGCGCTCACCTACCGCGTCGAACAGGGCATCGAGTTCCAGTTCCGGCTGGCCTCGAATCCCCCCGCCGTCGACTTCTCCTTCGACAAGCTTGGGGAAGGGGTTGGCGAAGTGCTGCTGCTGGACAGGTGCCTCACGTTGAGTCCGGGGGAGAGCAACTACTACGTCGTTCCGCACCGCATGGGAATCCTGTTGTACGCGGAGGGGGACAAGCCCTACACGCGGCGTTTCCAGACCTACAGCGGTCTGTCGATGGCCATGTTCGGCGTGGTGAAGAACGGTTCGGCCCTGCTCGCAACGTGGCACGATCCGTACACTGTTCTGACGGCCGACTACGTGTTGGAGCCCCAGCCGAAGCTCGCGTTAAGCCTGGGATTGAGGCGAAGCGTGCGCTCGGTGCGCCTGCAACCGCTGGGGCGGGCCGGCTACGTCGAGATCGCGAAGGCGTACCGGCCGGTGGCGCGGCGGCGGGGCTTTCTGAAGACACTGGCCGAAAAGGCCCGCGAGAACCCGGGCGTGACGCGCTTCCTCGGCGCCGCCGACATCAAGCCTTTCGCCTTTGTGCGCAACGTTCCCAACACCCGCTGGAACAAATCGGACAAAGAGGTGCTCCGGATCAGCTACACCTTTGAGGAGTGTGCGGACCTGGCGGAGCACTTCGCGAAGGACCTCGGCATGGACCGCGCCCTTCTGGTGCTGAACGGGTGGATCAACGGAGGCTACGACAACCGCCACCCCGACGTCCTGCCCGCCGCGCCGGAGATCGGTGGCGACGAGGGGTTGATCGAATGCTCGCGCCGGCTCCGCGCGCTGGGGCCGGGCTGGGTCTTCGGTCTCCATGACAACTATCAGGACTTCTACAAGGACGCCAGGTCGTGGGACGAGAGCTACATCATGAAGAACCCCGATGGCTCGTTGCACGCCGGCGGAGTGTGGGCCGGCGGGCTGGCCTACCTGATCTGCTCGAAGCGAAGCGTGGAACTGGCGGCGCGGCCGATGAACGTGCCCCAGGTGAAGAAGCTCTTCCAACCCGACCTGTACTTCTCCGACACGGTCTTCGCGTCGCCCCTCTACGAGTGCTTCGATCCCAAGCATCCGCTGTCCCTGGCCGACGACATGAAGCACAAGATCGAGTTGTGCGATTATCTGCGCCGGGAGATCGGCCTTTTCGGTAGCGAGGAGGGCCGGGAATGGGGCGTGGCGCACGCCGACTACTTCGAGGGACTGATGTCGCACAAGACCCGCTGGAACCGGCCGGCGGACAACGACATCATCGTGCCGGTGTTCGAGCTGGTCTACGGCGACGCGATCCCGATGTACACGCACCAGAGCGACCGCCCGCGGATTGACGATGCGAGCTACATCCTCGATCACGTTCTCTACGCCGAGATGCCGGTCTACCAGTACGGCCTCCACCGCTACTGGAAGGACGCCGCGCCGCCGCCTTCCCCTCAGGCCCGGCCCATCGATGCATCGCGCGCCGTCTTCGCGCAGGGCGGCCGTTTCAACCCCACCGACCGGTTCATCAAGAACACCTACGAGGTGCTGAGCCCGCTGGGCCGCGAGACCGGGCTGTCCCCCATGATCGACCACCGCTTCCTCACCCCGGACCGGAAGGTGGAGAGCACGCGCTTCGCCAACGGCGCCAGCATCACGGTGAACTACGGCGAAAGCGATTTCTCCACTCCGCGTGGCGTGCTCCCGCGGTACGGCTTTCTCATTGAGAGCCCGGGGCTGGTGGCGTTTCACGCCCGAAGCCACGGCAGCGTGAAATACCCCCAGCCGGCCCTGTTCGTCATCCGGAGCCTGGACGGCAAGCCGCTGGCGTCTTCGGCCAAGGTGAGGATCTACCACGGATTCGGCGGCAAGCGCGTGGAGTTCCGCGGTCAGGTTCTCGAAGTGGAGACCGAGAAGATCGTGACTTCGGCGGCCGCCGGGACCGCAAGAGGGAAGAAGAACCCATGAAACCTCGAAGTGTCGTCTGTAATGCGCTTCTGATCGTCGCCGGGGTCCAGACCGCGGAGAACCGCGTCACCGTGCGCCCGGATGACGCCGGCGGCATCGCCTGGGGACCATTTCCATCCGATGAGGGGGGGATGAACATGAGTCGATCCGCTTGTGCACTTCTTCTGCTGATGGTGTGGCCGGTCGCCGCCGCGGCGCAGCCGGCGGAAACCTGGAAGCTGGTCTGGGCCGACGAGTTCGACAGGAACGGCAGGCCGGACCCGGCCAAGTGGACGTATGAGACGGGCTTCGTCCGCAACCAGGAGTTGCAGTGGTACCAGTCCGGCAACGCGTGGGTCGAGAACGGCCTTCTTATCATTGAAGGCCGGCGGGAGCGGGTGCGAAACCCCGGCTTCGAGGCGGGCAGCGGCAACTGGAAACGCAGCCGCGAGTTCGCGGAGTACACCTCTTCCAGCCTGACCACGAAGAAGATCCGGAGCTGGTGCTATGGCCGGTTCGAGATGCGCGGCCGGATCGACACGCGCGCAGGACTCTGGCCCGCCTTTTGGACGGTTGGCGCGGAGGGCCGCTGGCCGCACAACGGCGAGATCGACATCATGGAGTACTACAGGGGCGTGCTGCTCGCCAACCTCATCTGGGCGGGTCCGCAGCGTCCGGCGTCCATAACGCGGAAGAAGCCGATCGCGTCGTTCGACGATCCGGGGTGGTCCAACAAGTTCCACGTGTGGCGCATGGATTGGGACGAGAACCGGATCCTTATCACGGTGGACGGTCTGACTCTGAACGACGCGGACTTGAACCAGACCGCGAACCCGGACGGCAAGAACCCATACCGCCATGCCCACGAGATCATCCTGAACCTGGCGATCGGCGGCACAGCGGGAGGCGACCCCTCGCACACCAAGTTCCCCGCGCGCTTCGAGGTCGACTACGTGCGCGTGTTTCAAAAGCCCTAGGAGACAGGAAGCAGTGGCCAGGGCGAGTGAACTCGAACCACCGGTCTCCTGATCCAGAACCATCAGCCCAAGAAGCATAAATGCCGACAGGATCCTCGCGCTCATGGTCGCCGAACCTGTCAGCATCGCGGGCGACGTTATCGCTCCCGGCCAGCCTGGGACGGCCCGGCTATCGCCTGGTGGTGGGAACCTTCTTGAGCTGCTTCTGGACCTTCGCTATCAGGTCCTTGCTTTCCTTTGATGCCGGAATCGAGCCCAGCACTTCCAGCGTCTGTTCGCAGATCAGCTTCAGCCGGTCGGGCTCGTCGAGCTGCTTCGACGTGAACAGGTCGGAGATCTCGTTGAGCGAATTGGCGATGGCCAGGACGAACTGGTCGCGCGGCAACTGCGTTTCCGGTTGAGCGAAAACGGCCTTGGCCTTCTCGGGATCTTTGGGAGAACCTGCGGCGCGGCTGACCACCAGGATCACGTTTCGTTGCAGCGTCTCCTTGGTGAGCTTCTCGATCTCGGACTCCTGAAGCACGAGTCCGTTGGTCACCTTCTTGAGCCCCGCCACTTCCGCGGCGCTACCAACCGGGAACGGGAAGGCGAAGGTGATCTTCTCGTCTTTGGAAGGAGTCAGGTACTGGTGAACCGATTCCAGCGTCTGCATGGCAATAGACCGTGCCTGGGTGCGGAACAGGCTCACCTGTTTGCGGAACGGCGCCGGGTTATTGCGGTTCGCCTTGGCCCCGGTGTCGAACTTGTCGGCCAGTTCCATGTAGCCACGGGCCATGCCGGCGCCGAGGACCAGACTCAGCGGAGCGGCGCGGACGGCGAACTCGCTCTTTCCGCGCACGAGCCGTTCGAGGTTCTCATTGGTCTTGATCAGGTCCCCTGCCTTGTAGGAGTCCTGGGTGACGGCCCAGATGAAGGGAGGGCTCCCCGGCTGAGGGGGTTGTGGCCCCTTGCTGCCACACGAGGCCGCGAGAAGAAGTGCGCCGCAAACGGCGCCGAGGGAGAGGATACGGCGTCCGGAGTATGTCATATGCCTACCAGCGACACACCTATCTATCACACTCGTGCCTCCCGATGCAAAGGGGCGTCGAGGCGTCTGCCGCCGCTACAATGAAAGCATGCTGGATACGCTAGTGATCGCCGGGCGCGAGTTCCGTTCCCGCCTGTTTGTGGGCACGGGGAAGTACCGCAGTTTCCAGGAGATGGTCCGCTGCCACGAGGCCGCGGGAAGCGAAGTGGTCACGGTGGCCGTGCGCCGTGTGAACCTGACCGATCGCTCGCAGGAGTCGATGCTCGACCACATCGACCGGAACAAGTACTTCCTCCTCCCCAACACCGCCGCCTGCTTCACCGCGGAGGAGGCCATCCGCACCGCGCGGCTGGCGCGCGAGGTGGGCCTGTCGAACTGGATCAAGCTGGAAGTCATCGGCGACGAGAAGACGCTCTTCCCGGACAACCAGGGGCTGCTGGAAGCCACGCGCGTCCTGGTGAAGGAGGGGTTCGTGGTATTGCCCTACACCAACGACGACCTGATCAACGCCAAACGCCTGATCGACGCCGGCGCGGCGGCGGTGATGCCGCTGGCCGCCCCCATTGGCAGCGGCATGGGCGTGCAGAACATCGCCAACCTGCGTATCCTGCGCGAGATGATTACTTCCGTGCCGCTGATTGTCGACGCGGGAGTGGGAACCGCCTCCGACGCGGCGGTGGCGATGGAGTTGGGCTACGACGGCGTGCTCATGAACACCGCCATCGCGGCCGCCCAGGATTCCGAAAAGATGGCGCGAGCCATGGGACTGGCGGTGGAAGCGGGCCGCCTGGCGTACCTCTCCGGCCGCATGCCGAAGAAGCTGTATGCCTCGGCCAGCAGCCCGCTGGATGGAGTGGTGCGGTAGCTCTTATCAGCTACGACGTCTTCACCAGGTCCGCGGCCAGGCGGACCTGCCGGCCCTTCTGAAACGCCAGATTGGCCAGGTGCGGCCCGGCCACCGCGCGTTGCGCGATCTCGACCGTGCAGTTGGGATCCTTGCGCGACACGATGCAGTCGAGGAAGTTCTGCACGTGGGTTTCGATCGGCACCGGCGCCTTTTCCTGGTAGATCGGCGGCTTGCCGACTTTCCACGGCTCGTCCCACACCGTGTAGCCGGCATCGTCCAGGACCATCGTGCCCTTGTCGCCCAGGAAGGTGATCGACCAGCCGTTCTGGAAAGAGTTGCA
>CAYOTD010000231.1:0-7701 GCA_964406685.1 uncultured Solibacteraceae bacterium
GGTGCGCAGGAACAGGCCGGCGCCGGCCAGCAGCACCACCGAAAGAGCCACCTGCGCCACCACCAGCGCGTCGCGCAGTGCCAGGCCGCGCCGGCCCGCGCCCAGCCGCGCCGTTTCGGTCTTGAGCGCCGCCGTCAGATCGATGCGCGAAGCCTGGCCGGCCGGAATCAATCCGAAGGCGACGCCGGTGGCGATGGACAGAGCGAGGGCGAAGGCCAGCACCCACGGATCCGCGCCGGAGCCGAGCGACAGCGGAATGCGGAACGGCCGGTAGAAACCGTTGACGTAGGCCGCGGTCCAGCGGGCGACCAGCACTCCGGCGGCGCCGCCTGCGAGCGACAGCACGAGACTCTCGGTGAGGAACTGGCGCGCCAGCCGGCCGCGGCCGGAGCCGATCGTCAGGCGCACGGCGATCTCTTTCTGGCGATGCGAGGTGCGCGCCACCAGCAGGTTCGCCAGGTTCAGGCAGGCGATCAGAAGGATCAGTCCGACGCCGGCGGCGAGCAGCGCCAGAAACCGCTTGACCGAGCCGCGGTACTCGGGCCAGAACCGCGCCTGCTGCGCGGGGTGAACCTCGGCGGAGAAACGCCAGCCTTCGCGATTCATCGTGGTGCGGAACGCCGACGCGCGGTCGCACAGCACCGCCATCGCGGCCCGCGCCCGGTCGATGGTCACTCCCGGCCGCAGACGGCCGGCCACCAGGTACGAGTGCATGCCCCAGGCATTCAGTGCGTCGATCTCGCTGAACGCCTGGACCGCCTGCCGGTTCACCGCCACCGGGACCCACACCTCCGGCGGGCCGCCCCAATCGAGCACCAAGCCGCGAAATTCGGGGGGCGCGACCGCGGCCACCGTGAAGACGCCGGCGCCGATCCGCAAGCTTCGCCCGACGATGGCCGGACTGCCGCCGAAACGCCGCTGCCAGGCGTCGTAACTCACCACCACCAGCGGCTCGTCGCCCGCGGGCCAGCGGCCCAGCGCGGGGGTGAGTCCAAGCACCGAGAAGTAGCCGGGGCTGATCAACTCGCCCGAGACGCGCTCGTCCGCCTGGCCTTCCCGCAGCAACATGGGCACGCGCAGGTAAGCCACCATGCCCGAGAAGACGTCGTTGTTCTGGTTGTAGAACCGGTAATCCGGATACGAGCTGCTGCTGAGCCACCCTTGCGAGCTGCGATGGTAGATGGAGACGATGCGGTCGGGCTCCGGCACCGGCAGCCGCTTGAGCAGCGCCCCGTTGATGAAGCTGAAGATCGCCGTATTGACCCCGATGCCGAGGGCCAGCGAGACAACAGCGGTGGTGGTGAATGCCGGGCGCCTGCGCAGCGTGCGGAGCGTGTAGCGCAGGTCCTGGACAAGGACCTCGAGCCAGCGCCATCCCCACGCCTCGCGGCTCGACTCTTTCAGCAGCGCGGCGTTGCCGAAGCGCCGGCGGGCGGCGTAGCGCGCTTCCTCCGCGTCCATGCCGTTCTCGCGGTTCTCCTCGGCGCGCATGTCGACGTGAGAGCGCATCTCCTCTTCGAGGTCGCGATCCAGGCGATCGCGGAGAAAGAGAACACGCAACCGCCGCCAGAACTCACTCATGACGTAATGTCTCCATGGGATCGACGCGCGTGGCGCGCCGCGCGGGTACGGAGTTGGCTGCCAGGGCGATTCACGCCAGGACAAGCCCGGCCCACACGAACGTCGCCGGGTCGCGCGGTTCGATGCCATACAGATGGCTGGCCAGCAGGCGGGTCAGCCCCGCCGCGCCGGCCACTCCGGCCACGATGCCGGCGGCCAGCCACGGGGCGCTCTGGCGAATCACCAGCGCGATCACGCTGCGGCGCGCGGCTCCGAGCGCGATGCGGATTCCGATCTCCTTCTCGCGCCGCTTCACCGAGTAAGAGACGACGCCGTAGATGCCGATCGCGGCGAGGGCGACTGCCAGCAGGGCAAAACCACCGATCAGCACCAGGACGAATCGCCGCGGCGCGGTCTCCAGCGAGATCCAGTCATCCATTGTCTTGATGTCGGTCACCGGCAGGTCCGGGTCCGCCCGCCAGATCTCTTTCTTCGCCGCGGGAATCAGCGAGTGCGGCTCCACCGTGGTGCGCAGCACGAACGTCATCTCGCCGGACGGGCGCTGCGGGTACGGCACAAACAGCTCCGGCCGCGGTTCCGCGTCCAGGCCGATCTGCCGCACGTCGCCCACGATTCCGACGATCTCGTGGCGCCGCTTCACGAAGCGGAGACGAGGCCCCTCGGGAGTCTGTTCGGTGAAGCCATGGCTGAGAACGACCGCCTTGCCGACGGGGTCCTCTCCCGGCCAGTACCGGTCGGCCATCTGACGGTTGACGACCACCACGCGTGCCGCCCGCTCCGAATCGGCGTCCGTCAGCAGCCGCCCGCGAAGCAAGGGAATCTCCATGGTTGGGAAGTAGCCCGAACTGACGGCGTGAAACATCGCGCGCCCTTGCGCGGGTCGCGGAGACTCCGTCTCGAAGGTGTTGAGAGAGTACGCCCGGGTGAGCGGCAGGTCCGCGACCGCGCCGGCGGAGGCCACGCCGGGAAGCTCGCGCAGGCGCCCGAGCGTTTTTCGAAAGAACCCGGTTCCCGCCTCCGGCGAGTACTTCGCCTCCGGAAGGCTGGCATACATCGTAAGCAATCCTTCGGTGCGGAAGCCCGGATCCACGTCCAGCAGCCGCGCCAGGCTCTTCATCATCAGCCCGGCGCCGCACAGCAGGATGAACGACAGCGCCACTTCGAGCGCCACCAGCGCGCCCCGCGATCTCCCGCCGCGAGGCATGCCGCTCACCGGTTGCGTGACCTTGCACGCCGGCAGGATGCCGAACAACAGGCTGCCCGCCACCGAGATCGCCGCCGTGTAGGCGAGGACCACAAGATTGAGCTGGACACCGGCGTCCCGCAGGCGCGTGAAGGCCCACGACCGCTCCGGCACCAGCGCGGCCAGCAGCGGGAGGCCCCAATACGCCAGCAAGATTCCCAGCCCTCCGCCCAGCACGGCCAGCACGAGGGCTTCGGTGAGCAGTTGCCGGATCACCCGCCGGCGGCTGGCCCCGATGGCGGTCCGGATGGCGATCTCCCGGCCGCGAGCCGCGCCGCGCGACAGCAGGAGGTTCGCGAGGTTGGCGCAGGCGATCAGCAACACGAAGCCGACGGCGCCCAGCAACACCAGCGCGGTCGTTCGCGCACCGGCGGCCACCCATCCGCGCACCGGTTCGATCGACACGCCGTTCCTCGGAGCCGGAGCCATGCGCGCCGCGATGGCGCTCATCTCCGCCTGGGCCTGCGACAGCGAGACGCCCGGCTTCAAACGGCCCACGACGCGAAGGAACCAGGTTGTCCGATCGCGGTTCGGCGTCATCGGAACAAACAGCTCCGGCTCACTCCCGAAGCGAACCGGAGGGAAGTGGAAGCCGGCCGGCAGCACGCCGACAACGGTGTGGGCTTCGCCGTCCAGCAGGATCGGTTTGCCGAGGACATCCCGGCTCCCGCCGAACCGCCGCATCCAGAGTCCATGGCCGAGCAGGGCGACGCGCCCGTCGTCTTCGTTCGCCGGCTCCCGCCCAAGAACCGGCTGAACCCCCAGCAACGGAATCAGCCCGCCGGTGATGTGCAGCGCGTTGACGCGCTCCGGCTCCGGATCGCCGGTCAGGTTGTAGGACCGGCCATGGAACGCGGCCATGCCCTCAAACAACCGGTTCTGCTCGCGCCAGTCCCGAAAGTCCGGATACGACGTGTTCATGCCGCGCTGGGATTTCGCCTCGACGGTCCACAGCATCACCAGCCTGTCGGGCTCTTGGTAAGGAAGCGGGCGCAGGACCACGGCCTCCAGCAAACTGAAGACCAGCGTGTTGGCGCCGATGCCGAGGCCGAGGGTGAGCACGGCCACAACCGCAAACGCCGGATACTTGCGCAGGGTCCGCAGCGCGAACCGCACGTCCTGCGCGAGCGAGTCCAGCCACCGCCAGCCCCACGCCTCGCGGCTCGACTCTTTCAGCAGCGCGGCGTTGCCGAACCGCCGGCGGGCGGCGTAGCGCGCTTCGTCCGCGTCCATGCCGTCTTCGCGGTTCTCTTCCGCCCGCATCTCGACGTGCGACCGCATCTCTTCTTCGAGGTCGCGGTCGAAGCGGTCGCGGCGGAACAGCATCGCCAACCTTCGCCAGATTTCGCCGGGCATGACGGCTCCCTTCAGGCCGGCTCGATCACCCGCCCGATGGCGAGGGCGACGCGGCGGTACTCGGTGATCTCGGCGGCCAGGCGCTTGCGCCCTTCCGGCGTCAGCGTGTAGACGCGGGTGCGGCGCTTGGGCCCCGCCTCGGTCCACTCGGCCGTGGCCCAGCCCTTGATGAGAATCCGCTGGAGCGCGGGGTAGAGCGAGCCCTCTTCCACCCGCAGCACGTCCTCCGAGGTCTGCTCGATCGACTTGGCGATTCCGTAACCGTGCATCGGCCCGAACCGCTTCAGCGTCTTGAGAATCAGCATGTCGAGAGTCCCGGGCGGGATCTCGCCTTTCCGTTCGCGGCTTTCATGGTCCATAGTCTACCTATGCATAGCCTAGCCCCTGATTCTCGGATCCGTCAAGCCCTCAAGGCCGGAACAGGTTGCGCTCGATCTCGGGCGACTCGCGCACGCCGGGGTTGATCAGAACCACCGGCTCCGACAGCAGCGTCCCGGCCAGCTCGACCGGCCGCGCGATGTCGGGCTGCCAGGCGAGTTCGAACTGGAACGTCATCTCCCCGTGGCTGTCGGCGACGAAGTTGGTGTGCCAGGTGTTGTCGAACACCTGCGCCAGAAGGCGGTTGGGATCGGCGGGCGGCGCGGTCCGGCGCTCAATGGTGTGGGGGCCGCCGACGGAAACCAGCGGCGCGTCGCGCGTCACCCACAGCCACTGGCCGGCGGCCGCCTTGTAGCGCGCCCAGCCGTCGATGGCGTAGTAGTCGCGGCACGAGCCGGGCAACTGATCCTGATAGGGCGTGAAGGGATGGTCGCCGCAGGAGAACTCGGGCAGGCGGTCCGCGACGGGGAATGCGAAGGCCAGGTAGAAGACCTCCGGGGCGAGGGAACTCAGCCGGTCGAAGCGGACGGTCAACCGCGCGCGCGGAATCCGCTTCCAGAGTTCCAGCCGCCGCTCGGCGCGGCGCAGGCGCGGATGCTCGAAGAGCTGCACCCAGGCCAAGGTTTGCGGGGTCTCTTCGGCTCTCGCCTCGCCGTAGGCGGCCTTCGACTGCCGGAACGCGGTCCTCCGCATTTCCTCGCGTTTGGCCGCGTCCTCTGTCTGGTGCAGGCGCCCGATCAGCCCGCGATCGGCCGGGGGGACGGTTTCCACCGTCAGAAAGTCGCCGATCTCGTCCTGGAACAGCGGCGCCGTCATGCCGGGCCACTCGGCGGAGACGGGCCATCCCGCGGCCGACAGCTTCACCGCAATGCGCGCCGTCTCGGGGGCATCCTCCAGCTTGTCGGCGCTGAGCAGGAACGCGGCGTAAGACTCCGGCACCAGGTCGTCGACCCAGAAGCGGGCGCGGTTGTTGGGGCGCAGGATAAGGGCCGCCCGCCGGCCGGTGCGGCGGTCCTCCAGACTCCCCGCCTCTTCCCGCAGGGCGCGGGAATCGAACTCCACCCAACCGGTGAATGGCGCCTTAGTGGGATTGGCGACGTAGAGCGCCGCCGGCATCTCGTTGAACAGCGTTCGCGCCCGCCGGCCCAGCAGCGCTTCGGCATGCGCCATGGGGCGATAAGCGAGCGCGCTCTTCTCGGTGTACTGGCCGACGGTCTGCATGTCGTCCGGATGGGTGACGCTGATGTTGGCGCCCCAGGTGTGCTCGTCGAACAGGCACAGGTCCCGCATCATGCCTTCGGCTTCGGAAGCGGCGGCGGGGGGCAGAGCGCCCCACAGGGGCGAGAGCGCCGCCGCCAGGTAGCGCTTGCCGAAGCGGCTGGCCGCCACCTCGCGCGGGCCGGACTGGTTTCCGTTCGCCCACCAGTCGGTCCATTCGCCCGCGAGTTCGGGCGCCTTGTCGCCCACAGCGCGCTCCATCTCCAGCACCGCCTCGGTGGCGGTGGTGAAGCGCAGCGCGGGCTCGAGGCCGAGCTGGTTCCAGGCATCGACGAACTCGGCCAGCGGCGGGAACGGCGGATCGTTGTCGTAGCGCCACTGATTGGTGTAGCTCAGGATGAGCCGCTCGTAGGCGTAGCCCTCCTCTTCGAGCTTCCGGAGCCGTTCCAGGAAGTTCTTGTGGGCGCCGCGCAGGGAGGCCTCGTCGGTGAGGTGGAAGTCGCCCGCCCGCGGTGGGCGGAACTCCGTGCTCGCCCCGCGCGGCTGCTGGCGGATCCAGTTCTTCGGCTCGAACCAGCGGTAGGCGGTTCCGTAGTGTTCGCCCAGCCAGACGAACAGGCGCTGGCCCTCGCGCACCTTCCACCAGAAGGCCGACGGGCGGCGGATCGGGGGGCCGCCGTGATCGGCGTTGATGCCCATCAGCAAGTGGCGGATGTTGCGGTCGAGCAGGCGGCGGGCGCCGGCGCGCGGGAAGCCGTTCACGTCGTTCTGCATGGCCGCGCGCGAGTTCAGCCGGCGCATCACGTCGGCCGGCAGCCAGTTGAACATCTGGTCCCACTGGGCGCCGTTCATGAAGGGCGCCTGGTTGAAGGCCAGCGCCATGACGTCCATCTGGCCCGTCTCGACCGCGCGGAGCAGCGCGCGGCGGCGGCGGTCGGGGGCCGCGCGCCACCAGTCGTCCACGGTGAGGGTGGCCTCGCAGGTCCAGCGGAAGCTCTTGCGGGCCTGGCAGGCGTCGAGGGCGGCGTCGAGGAAGCGCACCTGCATGTCGCGGGTCACGCTCGGCAGGTCGGTGTAGCCGATGTCGGTGTGCGAGTGGTGATAGATATCGACGTGGCGAACCTTGGAGGGCGCTTCGGCCGCCATCGTCAGGCCGGCGGCGGCGGTTAGAAACTCGCGGCGGTTCATTTCAGTAATATCCTCTGGGGGCTGGCCCATTATCCTATATGGAATCCGGCCGGTGTAATAATGTAGGCGGAGGGAATTGCCATGATCGCGGAGGTTACCACCTCGCCCGATACCGAACTGAATCCCTGGCTGGCGGCCGAAGCCCGCTTCGAAGAGGCGGCCGAGAGGCTTGGCCTGGACGACGGGATGCGCAAAATCCTGCGCACGCCCGCCAGGGAGATCACGGCCAGCATCCCGGTGCAACTGGATGACGGCCGCCTGGAAGTCTTCACCGGCTACCGCGTGCAACACTCCATCGCGCGCGGGCCGGCGAAAGGAGGAATCCGTTTCGCGCCCGACGTGACGCTGGACGAAGTGCGCGCGCTGGCCGCCTGGATGACGTGGAAGTGCGCCGTCGTCAACATCCCCTTCGGCGGCGGCAAGGGCGGCGTCATCTGCAACCCGGCGTTGCTGTCGCAGGGCGAGTTGGAACGGATCACGCGCCGCTACACGGCCGAGATCCTCGACTTCCTGGGACCCGAGCGCGACGTGCCCGCCCCGGACATGAACACCAACGAGCAGACCATGGCCTGGATCATGGACACCTACTCCATGCACAACCGCACCACCGTTACCGCGGTGGTGACCGGCAAGCCGCTGATCCTGGGCGGGTCGCGCGGCCGCCCGGAGGCCACCGGCCGGGGCTGCCTGTTCGTCACCCTGGAGGCACTCAAGCGCCTGGGAATCGAACCGCACGG
>CAYOTD010000232.1:0-7694 GCA_964406685.1 uncultured Solibacteraceae bacterium
GATGAAGCCCGGCGCGATGGCGTTCACCTGAACGTTGAAGGCCGCCCACTCCACCGCCAGGGCCCGGGTCATCACGCCGATGGCGCCCTTGCTGGCGCCATAGGGCGCCATTCCCGCCAGGCTCATGTGGGTGTGAAGGCTGGCGACATTGATTACTTTGCCGCGTTTCTGCTCCACCATCACCCGGCCGCAATCTCGCGCCATCAGGAAATTGCCGCGCACGTTGACGCTGAGAATCTGATCGAGCTTGTCCTCGGGGAACGTTTCGGCGGCGTGCCGGAAGTTGATGCCGGCGACGTTGAACAGCACGTCCAGCCGCCCGTAGCGGTCCACGATGCTCTTGACGCAGCGGGCGATCTGCGCGCTGTCGGCGATGTCGCAGACCTCGTAATCCAGACCGGTCGCCTTCAGCGTCTCTTCGTTGCGCGAGCTGACCACCACTTTCGCGCCCCGCTGGTGGAACGCCTGGGCGATGGCGCGGCCGATGCCGCGCGATCCGCCCGAGACATGCACGACTTTGTCTTGTACCGAGAAGAGTTCGTCCATCCTTGGCTCCAATGCCGCTTCAGATCTTCAAGCCCAACTGGTCGCGGGCGTAGTCCACCGACTGGCGGACGTTGTCCTGCTCCAGCCTGACGCGCGCCTCCTGGTCCATGCCATCCAGCCGGATCAGTCCCTTGGGCGGCTTGTTGGCGCGCACCATGCGCAGGGTCCGGGCCAGGTAGACGCCGTTGCGGTGCGGCATCGTGGCCCAGTACTTCTCGGTCAGGCACGGGATCGCCAGCGGGTTGCGCGTCAGCATGTCGAGCGAGAACCGGGTCTTGGGCCGCGCTTTCAGGATGATCTCCATCATGCGCTTCAGCGGCAGAATCCCCTGGCCGAGCGGCACCTCAGCCAGGTGGAAGCCCTCGGCGTACTCCTCCACGGCCATATCCTTGATGTGCGAATTGATGGCCCACGGCGCCAGGGCTTCGACCAGCTCCACGGGATCGTCGAGCAGCGAGAGATTGTTGCCCCAGTCGGGACACGTCCCCAGGTACTCGCTCGAGTACTCTTTCAGCAGCGGGACGAACTCCTCCGCCGTCCAGTCCTTGTGGTTCTCGATGCCCAGCGGGATGCGGAGCTTGTCGACGATGCGCACGGCGCTGGTCAGCCGCGCCCGCGACTGGGCCGCGAAGACCTTCCACTCCTCCAGCGAGGAGAAGGTCTCATAGCGCCGCCCGAGGAGGCACACCGAACGCAGGCAGATGGCGCCCGCCTCCTTGGCCGCCCGCGCGGTCTGCTCGAACGGCGTGGGGTCGTCCTTCGGCAGCATCAGCGTGATCTCCAGATACATGCCGAGCTGCTCGGCCCGCTCGCGGACCTTGCGGACCAGCTCGTTGTCGATCGGATACGGGAACGAAGTCTGCACGCCGCCCGCGCCGCGTTCGTAGGCGTATTGCAGATAGTCGAAGGGATTGCGCGAGGGCCGGGCGATGACGAAACAGTCGGGCGACAGGCCCATGGCGGTGCGCGCCGGCGGTGCGGCGGCCGTCGCGGAGACGGCCGCCGAAGCGGCCAGGAAATCGCGCCGTGTCATAGCTTGAAGCTCCTCAGCACGTCGTCCCACGGCTTGCGATAGGGGCGCACGAGCATGGCCGAGGCCTCCTTGTCGCCGATGACGTCTTCCTTCTGCGCGTCCCAACGCAGCTTCCGGCCCAGGCGCAGCGAGATGTTGGCCAGGTGGCAGCAGATGGAGACCAGGTGGCCCTCCTCCACGTCGGCGATGGGCGTTTGGCGCGACTTGATGCAGTCGAGAAAGTTGCGCGCGTGCCGGTCCATCGGCTCGTTGGAGGGAATCCCGGCCTTCTTCGCTTCGGTGCGCGGTTCCGGTTTGCTCTCGGCCGGCCGCGGATGCCCCGGGGGCGTGGACCATGGTGGAATCTGGCGCTCGGCGGGGATTGTCATGTCGGGGAAGACCTCGAAGCCGCCGCGGCCCACCGTCATGCTGCCCTTGGTGCCGAACAGCTCCACCCCTCCGCCGCCGGTTCTGCGCCCGGCGCAGGCCTCGCGGATGGTGATGCACAGGTTGAAGCCCGGATACTCGATGATGGCGTCCTGGGTGTCCGGCGTGTCGCCGTTGTCCTGAAGGCAGTATCGCCCGCCGCTGGAGGAGACCGCGGTGGGGCTCTTCACCTTGAGGACGAAGTGGGCCAGGTCGATCTCGTGCGCGCCGAGATTGGTCATCTGGCCGCCCGAGTAGTCCCAGAACCAGCGGAAATTGTAGAGCGCGCGGTTGCGGTTGTAGGGCCGCTTGGGCGCCGGCCCCAGCCACAGGTCGTAGTCGATGTCGGGGGGCGGAGCGGAATCCGGCGGGTTGCCGAACCCCGGCATGATGTTGCGAGTCGAAGCGGCGCGGACGCTGTGGATCTTGCCGATGTGGCCGGCGGCCAGCAGTTCGAAGACCTCTTTGAAGTGCGCGCCGCTGCGCCCCTGCGTGCCCACCTGCACCACGCGCTTGTAGCGCCGCGCGGCGGTGGTCATCCAGCGGCCCTCTTTGACGAACAGCGTCATGGGCTTTTCGACGTAGACGTCCTTGCCCGCGGCGCAAGCCATGATGGTTTGCAGGGCGTGCCAGTGATCCGGGGTGGAGACGACGACGGCGTCGACGCTCTTGTCGTCCAGCATCTTCCGGAAGTCGGCGTAACCTTTGGCCGTGGAGCCGCAATCGGCCTGCGCCCGCTCGACGCGCGGCTGGTGAACGTCGCAGACGGCCGCCGGTTCGGCGTCCTTCTGTTGTTTGAAATCCGCGATGTGCCGCAGGCCGATGAGCCCGCAGCCGATGAATCCGATCCGCACGCGATCGTTGGCGCCGGCGATGCGGCCATAGGAAGCCGCCGTCGCCGCGCCCAGGAAAGCACGGCGCGAGGAAGACATAGTGTGGATTCTATCTCTATTCGCGGCTCCCCGCGGCGGCCGAGCGCGCCTCGGGCGCAACCTGTTCCTGGTAGACGTACGCGCCCAACTGCGTCGCGATCAACGTCTCCACCAGGCCCACCGCCACGGCGATCAGCATCAGCCGCATGGGGAACATCCCCATCACGGCGGGCGGGATCATCGACATCACGTAGGCCGGCAGCCACGCCGCCACCCCGGCCAGAATCGCCGTCCGCGGGCCCGCGCCGAACCGAGGCCGGATCGCGGCGTACAGCCACACGGCGAACAGCCCCATCAGGAAGCCCCACACAACGTACAGCGCCATCTGCGCCGGCCCGCCGGCCGCGGACTTCCCCAGCGCCTTCATCGCCGCTTCCCAATCCGCGGCCAGCCAGAAGCTGTTCACCAGGAATTCGCAAACGTTGATCACCAGACCGGCCAGCAGACCGCCGCCGATCACCCGTCCCACGCTGATCTTGCCCATGGTCTTCTCCTCGCCAGCGTCAACTGCTGTCAGGCTAGTATACAGCCGGCGCCGTGCGGGCGGCGGCCGGGCCGAATGGTATACACTGAAGAGCGAGCGGACGATTCATCGCGACCGCGCCCTCACGGAAGCATCCGCAGGAGACAGAATGCCCGACGGCACCTACCTGAGCTGGTTGATCCACAACACAAGTACGAAATGGTGGCACGATTCGGCCGAGCAGTACGAGTTACAGCGCGGATTGGAACGCGGCGCGGTCGGCGTTACGACCAATCCCTTCCTCGCCAACCTCGCCGTGCGCAAGAACCGCGAGCTCTGGGCGGCGGAGATCGACGCCGTGCTGGCGCAGCGCCTGCCGGCGGAGCAGAAGGCCGAAGCGCTGATGCGCATCGTCGTCACCCACGCCGCCGAAAAGCTGATGCCGGAATTCGAGCGCACCGGCGGAAATGCCGGCTTCGTCTGCGGCCAGGTGAATCCGAACCGCGCCGGTGACCGCGAGACGATGCTGGCGATGGCGCGGCGCTATGCCAGGTGGATGCCGAACATCGCCGTGAAGCTGCCGGCCACCGCGGCGGGCATGGATGTGCTGGAAGAGTGCATCGCCGAGGGCATCACCATCACCTCGACGGTCAACTTCACCGTGCCCCAGGTGCTGGCGGTCGGCGAGCGCCACCGCAAAGGCGTCGCGCGCGCGCGGGCCAACGGCATCGCGCCGGGCAAGTGTTTCGCGGTAGTCATGATCGGCCGATTGGACGACTACCTGCGCGAGGTCGCCGCCGACAACCGCGCGCCGGTCGGCGAGGCCGATATCCGCCAGTCCGGCATCGCCGTGGTCAAGCGAGCTTACTCGATCTACCGCGAGCGCGGCTACCAGGCCGTCCTGCTGGTGGCGGCGCTGCGTGGCACGTACCACCTGACCGAGCTGGCAGGAGCGGAAGTGGTCATGTCGATCGCGCCCGCCTTCCAGGAACCGTTCGTGTCGCAGGAATTCCCTCGCGAGGTGCGGATCGATCGCGAAGTGCCCGGCGAGGTCATCCAGCGGTTGCGCACCATGCCCGAGTTCGTGCGCGCCTTCGAGCCCGGCGGCCTGCGGCCCGAGGAGTTCGTCAGCTACGGCGTGACGCAAAGGACTCTCTCGCAGTTCATCGAGGCGGGCTGGAGACTCATGGAGGGCTTCGAGTAAGGAGGCGCGATGGCTATTCCGGTCGAGATGCCCCGGCTCGGCAACACCGTGGAAGAGTGTCTGCTGACCGTGTGGCGTAAGCGGAAGGGCGACCGCGTTGCCGAGGGCGAGCTGATCGCCGACATCGAAACCGACAAGGCGGCGTTCGAAGTGGCGGCGCCGGCCGGCGGCGTGATCCTGGAGACATTCTGCGCCCCCGGCGAGCTGGTCCCGGTGTTGACCAACATCTGCGTGATCGGCGAACCCGGCGAGGACATCGAGCCGTACCGCCCGCAACGCGCCTCCGCGCCGGCGGCGGCCGCGGTCTCGGAGACAGCCAGGTCCTCGGCTGCGGCGAAGCCGATACCGGAACTGGTTCGCGGCGCCGGAGGAGCGCTGAGCCCGCGCGCGCGCCGCTTCGCGCAGGAGCACGACTTTCATCCCGAAGGGATCGCCGGGTCGGGGCCCGGCGGGCGTGTGCTGGAAAGCGACTTGAAGGCCCTGTACCGGGAATCCCCCCGCGTCTCCTCGCTGGCGCGCGCGCAAATGGCCGAAGGCCGTGTGATGCAAGGCGCGGGTTCCGGCATCAACGCAATGGTGCTGGCGCGCGACTTGGGCGAGCCGGCCGCTCCCCTGTCGGGGTTGCGGGGACGGATCGCGCAACGCATGCGCGAGTCCCTCGCCTCCACCGCGCAGTACACCTTGAACAGTTCGGCGGAGGCCACCGGCCTGCTGCGCCTGCGCCGGAAGATCAAAGGGCGGGCCGGCCTGCCGGATATCAATATTAACGACCTGGTGCTGTACTGCGTCGTTCGGGCGCTGCTGGAGATGCCGGAGCTGAACGCCGAGCTGGTCGACGGCCGCATCCGGCCGCACGCCAGTGTCCATCTCGGTTTTGCCTGCGATACCCCCCGCGGCCTGCTGGCTCCGGTGGTGCGCGACAGCGACAAGCTCTCGCTTCCGGAATTGGCCGCGCGGGTGAAGGAGTTGACCGCACAGGCCACGGCCGGGTCCGTTGCGCCCGACAATCTGACCGGGGCGACCTTCACGGTGAGCAACCTGGGGAGCCTCGGCATCGAGTCCTTCTCGCCCATCCTGAACCCGCCCCAGGTCGCCATCCTGGGCGTCGACACCATCGAATTGCGCCCGGTACGGCGCGAGGGCGGCGTGGAGTTCGTCGAGCGCATCGGCTTGTCGCTGACCTGCGATCACCAGGTGATCGACGGCGCCCCGGGCGCGCGGTTCCTGGGCGTGGTGCGGCGCTGGATCGAGAATGTCGAGGCGATCTGCGGGTTGTAGCGGGAGGCGAGCGCTCCCTCCACAAGGAGAGTCTGAATGCATGATCTGATCGTGATCGGCGGGGGCCCGGGCGGGTATGAAGCCGCCGCCCACGCCGGCCGCATGGGCAAGAAGGTTGCCCTGATCGAGCGCGGCGCGCTCGGCGGCGCCTGCCTCAACGTCGGCTGCATCCCCACCAAGACCTTTCTGCGCTCGGCGCAGGCCTTCCGCGAGTGCCGTGAAGCGGCGGCGTTCGGCGTGCGCGTCCCCGCGGGGATCGAGCTTGACTTGGCCGCGGTCGTCGCGCGCAAGGACCGCATCGTCGGCGCGCTCACCCGCGGCGTGGCGGGGTTGCTCAAGAAGACCGGCGTCGAGGTGATTCAGGGACACGCCGAAATCGTCTCCCCCGGCGCCGTGCGCGTGGGCGAGGCGACGCACCAGACGCGCAACATCCTGATCGCCACCGGCTCGCGGCCCGCCGTGCCGCCGGTTCCGGGAATCGATTCCCCCCTGGTGATGGATTCCACCGCCGCACTGGCCCTCGAAGCGATTCCCGCCACGCTGGCCATCATCGGCGGAGGCTACATCGGCCTGGAGTTCGCCAGCTTCTTCGCCTCGGTGGGAACGCGCGTCACGGTGCTGGAGATGCTGCCTCAGATCGCGGCGGGCTGCGACGCCGACATCGCGCAGCGCCTGCACCAGAGCCTGGCCAAAGCCGGGGTGGAGATCAAGACCTCGACGCCGGTCACCTCCATCGAAGGCAACACGGTGCGCTGCGGCGATTGGTCGATGCAGGCGGACCGCGTTCTCAACTCCACCGGGCGGGTGCCGGTGCTGGACGGGCTTGGTCTCGATCAGGTTCACGTAGATTTTGACAGAAAGGGTGTGAAGACCTCGGACCGCGGCCGCACCAGCGTGCCCGGCATCTGGGCTTGCGGCGACGTCACCGGCCGCCGGCTGCTGGCTCATGCGGCCACGCGCGAGGGCCTGGTGGCCGTCAACAACATGTTCGGAGGCAGCGATCGCATCCGCTACGAAGCGATCCCTTCGGTCATCTACACGCACCCGGAAGTGGCGAGCGCCGGCCGCACCGAGGAGGAGTTGAAGGCGCAGGGAATCGAATACCGCAAGGCGATCGTGCCCATGGGCGTGGCCGGGCGGTTCCTGGTGGAGCACGAGGGCGCCGCCGGAGCCGTGAAGGTGCTCGTGGGCGCGCGCCACGGCGAGATCCTGGGCGTGCACGCCATCGGCACGCCCGCCAGCGAGTTCATTGTGATGGCGGCCGCCATGATCGAGATGGAGATGCGGGCCGCCGATCTGAGCGAGATCGTCTTCCCTCACCCCACGGTGTCGGAGGCGCTGAAAAGCGCGGTTCTCGCCACCATGGAGTAGGGAGTAAGGAACGAAATGCCTAAGTCAATTCTCGTGGACCCGGACAAGGTGCTGGCGCGGGACCGGATCCAGTTTCACGAGATCGAAGTCAACGCCTACCAGCGGACGATTCAGGAGGAAGTGGCCGAACACGGCGCCGCCGGCCTGATGGCCGTCTGGCGCGATATGTGCGCCATCCGCGAGTTCGAGTCGATCCTGAACGAGATCAAGATCAAGGGAACGTACAAGGGAGTTACTTACAGCCACCTGGGGCCGGCGCACCTCTCCATCGGCCAGGAAGCCGCCGCCGTCGGCATGGCGCTGCCGCTGACTCCCGACGATCACATCTACGGCTCGCACCGCAGCCACGGCGAGATCCTGGCCAAGGGCCTCTCCGCCATCCGGAAGCTTTCCGAAGCGGCCCTGCAGGCGGTCATGGAGGGCTACCTGGGCGGGGAGATCCTCCGGAAAGTCGAGCGGCTC
>CAYOTD010000233.1:0-7674 GCA_964406685.1 uncultured Solibacteraceae bacterium
TTGTTTTATCCGTTTTCTTGTTGTGCTATGACAGCAAGAGGGAGGTCAGCCCCAAGGGCCCCCAGGCCTCCCGCCTGCGCCAGCGCAAGTTCGAGCTCCGGCGCCAGTTTCAACTCCCGGCGGAACTGCTGCCCGGCTCCCTGTCCGTCAGTCACACCCGTTGGGGAAAGCCGACCTGCCACTGTGCCTCCGGCCCGGGGCATCCGGCTTGGTCCTTGACCTTTATGGTCCAGGGCAACAAGCGCGTGGAACGGATCCCCAAGGAGTGGGTCGATGAGGTGCGCCGTCGCGTGGAGGCCGGCCGCGCGTTTCAGGACGCCCTTAAGGAAGTGTTGGCGGCCAACGCCGAACTTCTGGTGCTGTGGCGGAAGCAGCAACCCCGGTGAGCCAACCCAGCGCCGTGAAGATCCTGCACTACGCTTCCTATTGCCTGGGGCTGAAGTCCTATTTCCAGCACCCCGGCGACGGCCGGATTCGGCCGCGCATCCCGGCGCCGGCTTGGGTCTGGTCGTTGCTCATCGCCCACCTGCTGCGCGCCTGGAGTTTCCTCCGCGTGGAATGGCTGGTGCCTTCCCCGGCCCGGCCCGGACTCGGTGTCGGGACGGCGTTTGGCGATGACGCCCTGGCCTATTCCACCGAGCGTCTCGATCCGGAATCCACGCGCGCCGCGCTCAGCTCGGCCATCCATCACGCCAAGCGCAACAAGGTCTTCGAGTGTACTCGTCTGATCGGACTGGTTCTGGACGGCACCGGTGCCGGCTACACCCAGAAGAAACCTTGCCGGCTGTGCCGTCCCGTCAAAGACGGCCAAGGGACCATCCATGGCCACTGGCCCCACTTCGCCCTGCTCACCGTGGTCGGGACGGGCATCACTCTTCCCCTGGATGTGGAACCCTACGGGGCCCGAGACAGCGAATACGCGGCCGGGCAGCGCCTGCTCCAACGAGCCACGGCCCGCATCGGCAGACGCCTCGCCCCGTATGTGGTCGCCGACGGAGAGTTCGCTACGGCCCCTTTCCTCCACACCGCCGGCCAACTCGGTCTGCGGGTGGTGGCGCGACTGAAAGGCAATCTTCCCGATCTGCCCCAAGCCGCGGCACGGCTTTTCGACGGCCAACCGCCGCATTCGATCTTCATCCTATGGCGCCGATCGTGTAGAACCCTGGGATGCCGACGACTTTCCTCCTTGGGCCACCTTGCGGTGGGAACGGGTGCGGGTCTTACGCTATCGGCAGTACAAACCAAACGGGACCGTGATCCAAGCCGAGTGGCTCACCGACTTTCCGCGCCGGCAGGTGGGAAGCTTCAACCTGTTCCGCCTGGCCAAGAACCGTTGGGAGATCGAAAACCAGGGCTTCAACGACGGGAAGAATCGCTACGGCATGGAGCACATCTGCCATCACGACCCCAACAGCATGTTGTTGAACTGGCTGCTGATTGCTCCGTCCCTGGTCATCGAACGGCTGTACCGGCTTTGTTGCCTGCACCGCGGCGCGCATCCCGTTCGCCGCGCCATCGACCTGGCCAACCTGCTCTGGCTGAACCTCCGCCTCCCCTGTGCCCAAGACACCAGCTAATCCATGCTCCCCGCGGACCGCCTTCCGCGTGCTCGAAACCGACTGATCTTTGACAACCTCACCAGCCCCGCGGCACCCACCTCTGGCGGCCCCGTCTTTCTTTAGGCCGCCCGCGCCCTCGCCCCTCCCCCGCGAAAACCAGTCCCGCCGACCGCGCTGAACTCTGTCCCCGCCCAATTCCGCAACGGCTGGCGAACCGACCGCGGGGATTGACATATCAGTACGACTGCCGGTAATCTTGAACAAACTGTCATGGCACCGTGGTGTCGCGGCCCTGCCGAGAACGGGAGGCGGCGGGGGTGCCAGTATGGGGTTGAAAATGGACTCTCGCCCTTACGGGTGTTGCATTAGAGAGTCCGAGGTGTTCTTGCGGCCCGTGGGGAATCCGCCAGGTGGAGGCCGCCCGGATCCCGGCGGCTGTGCAATGCAACGGAATTGACAATCAATCTTCATTCCTAAAAGGGACGGATTACGATGCAAACAAAGCTCTTCCACCCGGTCCGAGGACCGGTGCTGTTGTTGGCCGTACTGCTGGCGCTGCTGGTGTGCCAGCCGGCCCACTGCCAAGTCCTCTATGGCTCCATCGTAGGAACCGTGGAGGACGCCTCCGGCGCGGTCGTGCCGGCCGCGAAGGTCACACTGACCCACAAGGGTACCGGCACCGTCCGCGAGGTCCAGGCCGACGACCAAGGCCGGTACAACGCCGTCAGCCTGCCGGCGGGCACATATGACGTGGTGTTCACGGCGACCGGTTTCCGGACGCTCACGCGAACGGGTGTCGAGGTCACCATCAACTTCGTCACTCGCGTCAACGCCAAGCTTGAAGTCGGCCAGGTTAGCGAGCAGGTGACCGTCTCCGCGGCCATTGCCGCCCTGCAAACGGACCGGTCGGACACCCGGGCGGAGATTGCTTCGAAGACCGTAGTCGAACTCCCCCTGCCGAACTATCGCAACTACCAGAGCATGATCAACCTGGTGCCGGGAGCCACGCCGGCGGCGTTCCAGAACTCGATGGGCGCCTCGCCGCAGCGGTCCCTCACGACGAACGTGAACGGCACCAACCGGAACAACAACAACACCCGCGTGGACGGCGCCACCAACGTTTACATCTGGCTGCCGCACCACACGCTCTACAATCCGCCGGTGGAATCCATCGACAGCTTCAACATCTCGACCTCGGCCTTCGACGCCGAGCAGGGAATGGCGGGCGGGGCGGCGGTGACGGTGGCCACCAAGTCCGGCACCAACGAGATCCACGGGTCGGCCTTCTGGTATCACGACAACCAGCACCTGTACGCCCGGCCGTACTTCTACAAGGTGGACACGCCTCATCCCACGCTGCCCAAGTCGATCGTCAACATTCCGGGCGGCACCATCGGCGGCCCGATCATCAAGGGCAAGTGGTTTTACTTCTTCAGCTTTGAGCGGACCTGGGAGCGGACCGGCCAGTTCGCCAACTCCAGTGTCCCTCCCGCCGATATGCGCGCGGGCAACTTCTCGGCCTACTCGGGACTCGGGAACATCTACGACCCGCTGACCGGTAACAAGGACACCGGCGCCAACCGCACTCCATTCGCCAACAACCAGATTCCCGCTTCGCGATTCTCTCCCACGTGGACCAAGATTCAGGCCCTGGCTCCCATGCCCAACCAAGCGGCCACGGATGCCTACGGTCTGACGGGCAACTACTTCAGCTCCGCCACCCTTGCCCTGACACGCGACCAGTACGATATCAAAACGAACTACAACGTCAACACCAAGCTCATGATCTGGGGGAAGTACTCGCAAATGAACGCCCCGGTTCAGGGCGCCGGCTCGCTGGGCGAGCTCACCGGCTCGGCACTGGGGCAGCTTGGCAAGGCCAATGTCCGGGTGATCATCCCCACGGTGGGTTTCAATCTCACGCTGTCGCCCACGTTCCTGGTCGACGGCGTCTTCGCGAACACCAAGTTCAAGAACGAAGCCCTCGGCCCCGACTACGGCAAGGACTGGGGCTGGGGAATCCCCGGCACCAACGGAGGCAAGGCCTTCGCCAACGATATCCGCTACTCGGGCCAGCCGTGCATCAGCAACGGGCTCAGCTCGTGGGGTAACTGCACATCCTCGAACCCGAATTTCTACAACGACTACAGCTACACTTACTCGACCAACTTCTCCAAAGTACACGGCGCGCACGAGTTCCGCTGGGGCGTCGACGTCATCCGCCACGCGATGAACCACTGGCAACCGGAAGTCGCCAATCCGCGCGGCAGCCTGTCTCCAACGGGGAATGCCGTCATTCTGGCCGGCCAGGTGGCGCGGAGCATTCACACCTACGCCGCCGGCTTGCTCGATATTCTCGGCAGCGCGAACAAGTCCGTCCAGCTTTACGACTTCCACACGCGCGAGTGGCAATTTGGCCTGTACTTCCGCGACCGCTGGCAACTCACCCGGAATTTCACGCTGAACGTCGGTGTCCGGTATGAGTTCTATCCGCTGATCAACCGCGGCGACGGACGAGGTGTGGAACGGTGGGATCCGTCCACCAACCTGGTCTATCTGGGCGGCGTCGGAAACGTGCCGATGAACAACGGCATCAACGTGTCGAAGAAGCTCTTCGCACCCCGCCTTGGCATTGCCTGGCGTCTGAACGAGAACACCGTCCTTCGCACCGGATACGGCATCACGTTCGACCCTCTGGTCCTGTCGCGCCCGTTGAAGGGCCTCTACCCGGCCGCGATCTCGTCGAGCTGGGTCGCGCCGACAACCTACTCCTGGTACGGCACGCTTACGCAGGGAATTCCCGACGTCCCCACGCCGGATTACAGCAGCGGCGTCGTCACCCTGCCCCCGACCGTCAATATGGGCCCGCGCAGCCCGTTCGCGGGGGACCTGCACCGCGGTTACATTCAAAGCTGGAACTTCACCCTGGAGCGGAAGCTGCCCGCGGAGTTCCTCGTCTCGGCCGGCTATGTCGGCAACCAGACCGTTCACCATTTCCTGGACCGAGACGTCAATGCGGCCACATACATTGGCGGCGGCAACACCAGCCGCCCGTTGTACGCGGCCCACGGCCGGCTGATCGAAGCCCTGATGTGGGACGGGTGGGCTTCGGCCAACTACCACTCGTTCCAAACCGCCATCAACAAGGATTTCAGCCACGGGCTGTTCCTGAAAGGCGCCTACACCTTCTCGAAGGCCATCAGCCTGGCCGACGAAGACGGCTGGCAAGCTCTGCCGCTCACCAACATGCCCAGCGCGCTGCGGCGCAACCGTTCGGTGACCGGCTACGACCGCCCGCACATGTTCGTTATGAGCTGGATCTACGAACTGCCGTTCGGCAAGAACAAGTCGTACGCTCTCGGCGGGCTGGCGGACAAGGTCGCCGGCGGCTGGCGGATCAACGGCATCTATTCGGCCTACAGCGGCACCCCGTTCACCGTTTCGGCCAGCACCAACTCGCTGAACACGCCGGGCTCGTCGCAGACCGCCGACCAGATCGCCGAGATCGTCAAGATCGGCGATATCGGCCCGGGGACGCAGTACTACGCCGTCACCTCGTTCCGCGACCCCAACTTCCAGCGGCCCACCGGGACTTACCGCTTCGGAACCATGGGGCGCAACGCGATGCGCGGACCTGGATTTCAGAAGGCCGACCTCGCCATGTTCAAGGATTTCAAGATCCGCGAGCGCTTTACCCTTCAGTTCAAGGCCGAGGCTTTCAACTTCACCAACACGCCGCGCTTCGGCAACCCCGGCTCAAACGTCAGCAGCATGACGATCAATTCGGCCACCGGCGAGGTCATCAACACCAACAACTTCATGGCGGTCACCAGCGCCTTTGACGGGCAGGAGCGGAAGTTCCGCTTCGGGCTCCGCCTGAGCTTCTAGCCCGGCACAACCGGCAACCACACGTACGGAAGACGGCGGCCCCCCGGGGCCGCCGTTTTCTTTTCCTCAGCGCAGGGGAACCGCGTTGCGCTTGATGTAGCTTTCCACGGGAGACTCGCGCGGGGTTGCGCCCGGTCCGATGTAGTGGAACGCTTCCGCGTACTCCACGCCGTACTGCTTGCCCAACTCGCGGTTGCGCGCCAGCACGAACTCCTTGATGTAGTTGCGGTCCGCGGTGGCGTCGTCGTCGCCCAGCAGCGGCAGGCGTAGTTTGCGTTTCGCCAGCTCGGCGCGCAGCCGCGAGCCGTTGCGGCCGGCCGGACCCTTGGCCACGTTGGCGCGGTTGGCCTCCACCTTCTTGTCGATGACTCCGCTGATATCCACCACGCGTGTGATCTCGGGCCGCCGCGCGTAGTAGTACTTGTCCCGGACCTCGCGCGGCTGGAGCCCGGCGGCCAGGTGCTCGGGGAAGTCGTGCTTGCGCCCGGCGATCCAGCAGGCCGCCTCAACGGCGCGGGCGAGGGTGTAGTGGTCGGGGTTCTCCTCGTCGTGCGCCCAGGGGTCGAAACACATGACGGTATCGACCTTCAACAGGCGGATCAGGAAGATCAGCCGGCACATCAGCTCGTTCTGCGGGACACCGGCCATGTAATGGTTGTTGTAGTTCAGGTTGAAGTTACGCTTGAGCCCAAGGATGGAAACCAGGGCTTCGTTGTCGCGCTCGTTGCCCAGCACGTTCTCGCCGATGGTGCCCGGCGTGCCGAGCCCGGGCGCGTCGCCCATGTCGTCGTTGGTGGCGCGGACCAGGTAGCCGGTGTAGCCCTCCTGAACCAGCTTGGCGACGGTGCCCGCCGCGGCCAGGGGAATGTCGTCCGAGTGCGCCTGTATGGCCAGGAGCACTTTGCCTTTGTGCGGCGTGCCCGCCGCCGGCCGCTCGAAGTAGACCGGGCCGGCCGATTTCTGCGCCGCCGGAGGTCCTTCGAGTTGCGCGAAAGCGGCGCCCGCCGTCAGGGTGTGGAGGAGTTGGCGTCTCAACATGGGGATATTGTACTGATGCGCCCGGTTGGCCGCTGCGTCCTCGCTGTGGTCCTTGCCCTGGGCGGGGGAATGTTGGTATACACAAACGTCACGCCATGAAGATCACCGGAATCAAAGCAGCGGGTTTGCGGCACGGCACGCCGGAAGGCGGATGGGCCAACGAGATTCGCCCGGAGGACTGCGTACACACCCTGGTCGCCGTTTTCACCGACGAGGGCTTGACCGGCTGGGGCTCGGTGTTCACCAACGATCAACTGGTGCGCGGGGCGCTGGGCGTGCTGGAGCCGCTTTACTTGGGCGAGAACCCGCTGGAGCCGGAACGCGTGAGTGAGAAACTGCACGCCAACACGTTCTGGATGGGGCGGGGCGGTTCCATCACGCATGCCATCAGCGGAATCAACATCGCCTTGTGGGATATTCTGGGCAAGGCCACCGGCCAGCCCGTTGGGCGCCTGCTGGGGGGCCGCTACCGCGACCGCGTGCGCCCCTACGCCTCGATCCTGATGCGCGATCCGGAACCACTGGCCGAGCAACTGGCGGGCATCCGCGCGCAGGGCTTCCGCGCGTTCAAGATCGGCTGGGGGCCGTTCGGACGGCGTAACGACTCGCTCGACGAGCGGATCGTGCGCGCCGCCCGCGAGGCGGTGGGGCCGGATTCCCTGCTGATGGTCGATGCCGGCGCCAGCGACGCGTTCTGGTCGCAGGGCTACAAGTGGGCGATGCGGACGGCGAAGATGCTGGCCGCCTACGACGTGTTCTGGTTCGAGGAGCCGCTGGTTCCGGACGATCTCGAAGATTACGTGCGGCTGCGCGAGCATTCCCCCGTGCCGATCGCGGGTGGCGAAGTATTGACGCGGCGGCAGTCCTTCACGCCCTGGCTGGAGCGGCGCGCCTTCGACATCGTGCAGCCGGACGTGACCAAGGTGGGCGGCATCAGCGAGGAGCGCCGCATCGCGTGGATGGCGGAGGATTGCGGCGTGCGCTTCATCCCCCACGGATGGAACACGGCCCTCGGGCTGGCCTCCGACCTGCACCTGGCCTCCGCCTGCCGCAACACCGAAATGGTCGAGTACCTCGCCGGGTCGCCCTTCATCGACGACCTGGTGGAAGGTGGATGGAAGCTCGACGCCGACGGCTTGCTGAAAGTGCCCGAGGGTCCCGGATTGGGAGTGACGCTGAATCTCGACGC
>CAYOTD010000234.1:0-7660 GCA_964406685.1 uncultured Solibacteraceae bacterium
TCCGACCTTGGCGTTACTTGGACCAATCCCCAACCGGTGCCTGGCATGGGCCGGGTTCAGCACGCCGGGGGACTCGAAGAGGGCTTCTGCGACACCGTGCCGGAGTATCACGCCCGCACGCAATCGGTGCTGGCCATGGCGCACAACGTCTACTACAAGGACGGCCGCCTGACCAAGCCGGGCGACAACCGCTGGCCGGTGTACATCGTGCGGTCGCGGCAGGGCCGCTGGTCGGAGCGGCGCAAACTGGAATGGGACAACCCCGAGGCCAGCGCGATGTTCACCGCCGGCTGCGCCCAGCGCCTCACCCTGGCCAACGGCGATATCCTGATTCCGCTGAGTTTCGGGCCGGCGGGGCGCGCGGACCGCGCGGTCACCAGCGTGGTGGCGTCGTTTGACGGGAACGAATTGAAGATCCGGCGGGCGGGCAGCGTGCTGCGCCTGGCGGTGAAGCGCGGGCTGCTGGAGCCGTCCCTCGCCGTGCTCCGGGGCCGCTACTACATGACCATCCGCGCCGAGGACGACCGCGGTTATGTGACGCACTCGGCGGACGGGCTCAACTGGGAGCCGATGCGTCCCTGGTGCTGGGAAGACGGCGAGCCGCTGACGCTCTCCACCACGCAGCAGCGGTGGCTGGCGCACAGCGACGCGCTGTACCTGGTCTACACGCGGAAGGCGCCCGAGAACGTGAACGTGATGCGCTGGCGGTCGCCGCTCTTTGTCGCGCGCGTCAACACGGACAAGCTGACTCTCGTCCGCCAGAGCGAGCAGATCGCGCTGCCGATGAGCGGAGACGGGGTGAAGGCGCCCGAGACCGTGGCTCACCTGGGCAACTTCCACACCAACGCGGCCAGCCGCGATGTTTCGCTGATCACGGTGGGCGAGACGCTTCCCAAACAAGGCTTCCGGGGCGATACGCTGATCGGCCGCGTCCACTGGTCGCGGCCGAACCGGAACGCATTCCCTGCAAAATAGCTGCAAATGCCGCTTAGCGGCGCAGGCGGCAGCCTGTCTCTCCCCGCTTGACATGCAACTCAGTTGCAGTATAATGGCGAGTGACGGTTTCGGAGCGGCGACTCTGCTTTGCCGGACAACGGAGACCGCGGGAGGAAAGGTGTTGAACAGGCCCTCGCACGATCTGAAGCGGGGCCGCAACGGAATTGACGGCTGTTTGGATCTCGTGGTATGGTCATAATGCCAATGGTGTACAGAAGCACGGCGGTATCCCGTGTGGGCGGGCGTGGTAGGCCGGCCGTGGTTCTGTTGCGCCTGTTGACAGCGGCCCTTTGCGCCGCGGTTCTGCTCGGCGTCACCGTATTCGTCTACAGCCCCCTGCACAAGGACGACCCGGCGTCTGGGGGGCCGTGTATTTTCTGCGCCTTCCAGCATCTGTTTGCCGAAGCCGCCGCGGCACCCATCCAGCTTGGCTTTTCGGATCCAATCATCTGGCTGCCGGTACTCTCGCTGTTTGCCGCCAGGTCTTCCTCCAGCCGGCGCCTGCATTCCGGGCGCGCCCCTCCACCCTTCTTCTCTGCCGTGTAACAACCCGAAAGGCTGCCGGGCTCATCGGGAGTCCAGGAGTTGCGGGTTGGTTTGTTGAGGGAGAAGAAAGGGTTTGTGGCATGAGGACTATTTCCAGAGAACTTGCTCTTATATTGTGTTTATTTCCCGGTTCCTTGGCAAGCGCCCAGAACGAGCCGGAAGCGGCCACGCTGGTCGTCCGGGTGCAGGATCCGGCAGGATCTCCGCTCCCGCGCGCGGTCGTCAGCGTCATGACGCCGGGGGAGGGCCGCCGCTGGGTCAACCGCCGCGGCCGCATGGACGCGCCTCCGGCTCCGGGTGAAGTAGCTCGGAAAGAAGGCGATTCGACCGGACAGGCGAGATTCCCGAATCTGGCGCCGGGCACCTATTCGGTGCAGGCTTCGGCCGACGGCTTCTATCCAAACGAAGCCAGGCAAGCCGGCGTCGCGCCGGGCAGCGAAACCGTGCTTACGATCGAGCTTCAGCCGCGAACGGCGGTTTCGGAGACCGTCGTGGTCACCGGTTCCGGCACGGAAAGCCTGCTTCAGGAAGCTCCCATCCAGACGGAACTGATCATGCCGGAGGTGACCGAACGCCAGGTGAAGACGACCCTGGCCGAGGCATTCCAGGCGGCGGTTTCCGGGTTGCGGATGGAGATGAACTGCCAGAACTGCGGCTTCATGCAACTCCGCATGAACGGGCTGGAAGGGCCGTACACGCAGATCCTGGAGGACGGGATGCCGAACTACTCCGGCGTCACGTCGGTTTACGGGCTGGAGCAGATTCCCACCGCGTTTGTGGACCAGATCGAGATCGTCAAGGGAGGCAACTCGGCGCTGTACGGGCCGGGGGCGGTGGCCGGGGTGGTGAACCTGATCCGGCGGGAGCCGCAACAGAACCGTTTCCGCGTGGACCTGCTCACCGGCTGGCAGCACGGAAGACCGGAACAGCAAGCCGGGGTGGCCGCGCAGGTGGCTAAGCTGCCGGCAGGCTTTGCCGGCGACTTCTACTACCGCGGAATCAACCGGACGCCGGTGGATCGCGACTCGGACGGGTTTTCCGACCTCGGCAAGCGCAATCTCCACTCCGGCGGATTCGGCCTGTTCCGGCGTTTCGTGGATGGAAAGGCGAAGCTCTCGATAACAGGAACGGTCGCCGACGAGTTCCGCCGCGGCGGGGACCAGTTGGACAAGCCCGCTCACGAAACCTGGATTACCGAGCAGATCGCCTCCCGCCGTTACGCCGGCTCGCTGGGATGGAATCATGCCTTCTCGCCGACGACGTACTACAGCCTCCGCGCCAGCACCGCCTATTACGGGCGGCAGACGTACTATGGGGCCGGGATGGATCCCAACGCCTATGGCAGCACGCGCAACCCGCTCTCGGTCGCCGATGCGCAGTTGGCGCATCAGGCCGGGCGCCATTCGCT
The DNA here is from genome assembly GCA_964406685.1 of uncultured Solibacteraceae bacterium. GTDB lineage: Bacteria > Acidobacteriota > Terriglobia > Bryobacterales > Bryobacteraceae > JACQZT01. The sequence continues at coordinate 2,951 of CAYOTD010000234.1, forward strand.
GCTGGGCGGCTACCAGCATTCCTGGGAGTATGTGAAAGACGTCGCCCCCTCCTACGGCCGGACCCTCGGCGGCACGTTCCGCAACCAGGGGATCTACCTGCAAGATGAATGGCGCGCTTCGAAGAGCTTTTCCCTGATCGGGGGGACACGATTCGACAAGTCCAACCAGCTCGCGGACTGGGTCCTGAGCCCGCGCGTGGGATCCAAACTCGCCCTGAGCGAAAACCTGGTGTGGCGGGCCACGCTGTCCACCGGCTTCCGCGCGCCGGCGGTTTTCGACGAAGACCTCCATATCGCCCAGGTCGGCGGCGAGGGTTTCCTGTTGCAGAACAGCCCGACCCTCAAGGAGGAGAAGTCGGTCAGCTTCGGCAGCGGTCTGCAATACCTGGGCAAGGTGCGCGGGCGCCGGTATCAGTTCGGCGGCGAGTTCTTCTACACGGACCTGCGCGACGCGTTCACGCTGGTGGAAGAGGACATTGCCGGACAGGAGTTCCGGCGGCTGCTGCGCACCAACGGCGCCGGAGCGCACGTGGCGGGCGCGAATTTCGACGGGAACGTCCAACTCCATTCGCGCCTGTCTCTGCGCGGGGGCTTCACCTTCCAGCAGGCGCGCTGGAAGGAGCCGGAAGAGCAGTTCGCCTCGCGCGATTTCTTCCGGACCCCCAAGCACTACGGGTTTCTCGGCTTCGATTGGGACCTGCCCGCCAAGATCGACCTGACCGGCACGCTGGACTACACCGGCTCGATGCAGGTTCCGCACTACGCGGGCTACATCGAAGAGGACCGGCTGGAAACCAGCCCCCGCTTCGCCGTGTTCAACGCCGTGGTCAGCCGGACGTTCACGCTCCGGGACTCGACCAAGCTGCGGCTCTACTTCAACATGCAGAACGTCGGCGACAAGTACCAGCGGGACCTGGACCAGGGTCCGGATCGCGACTCGGCTTACGTATATGGGCCGGTGGAGATGCGGCGGTCGGTGCTGGGTCTTACCTACGAGTTCTGAGGGCGGGGGACGCGGAGCCGTCGGGCTCTACGTGCAAGGCATTTGCAAAACAACTGGGGCTTCCGCCCGCGGGCTTAAGCCCGCGGCTGCACGCTCAAGCGTGCGCCACTGGGTGGAAGAATCTTGACATGCAACTCAGTTGCAGTATAATGGCGAGTGACCGTTTCGGAGCGCAGGCTCCGGTTTAGTAGGAAAGACGGGCGCGGCCGGCTGGCTCTTGGCAGGGACAAGCCGGCCGGGCCCGGATCGACAGCCTCGAGGACTGGCGACCCCTCCATTGTAGTGGATCTCCCCTTCGAGGCGGACGGAAGGAAGGAGACCGCATGAACGCAAGACTGCTCCCTGGAGCGCTACTGCTCGGCCTCTCTCTGATCCCACACGGGGCGGCGGAGACGATTGAGGGGGATATTTCGGACGCCACCGGCGCGAAGGCGCCCGCGGTTTCGGTGAGACTGACCGAGGCCGCCTCAAACACGGAACGGAAGGCGACCACGTCGAGAGACGGAGCGTTTCGCTTCGACAACCTGCCCGCCGGCCAGTACCGGTTGAGCGCGGAGAAGAACGGTTTCAGCACCTTGTCGCGCTCGCTGGAGGTGCCGGCCGATTCGGGCCGGCCCCTTCGTCTCGTCCTGGAGGTGGGCGCGTTGCGCGACGTAATCACGGTGTCGGCGCAGCGGAACGCGCGCGAGGAGGCGGTGACGCCGGAGGCGGTCTCGGCCGTCGCCAACGAGAGACTGGACGCGCGCATGCCGCTGACGGCCACGGACGTGCTGCGCGACATGCCGGGAGTCTACACGCAGTCGCAGGGGTTCTTCACGCGACCCAATATCCGCGGCTTCGAGGGGAACCGGGTGCTGGTGCTGGTGGACGGCGAGCGGCTCAACAACAGCCGCAGCCCCACGGGGCACATCGGCACGGGAATGGAAACCGGAGTCGTCGACCCCAGCATGGTGGAGTCGGTCGAAGTGGTGCGCGGCGGAGGGTCGGTGTTGTACGGGACCGACGCCGTGGGGGGCACGATCAACTTCATCACTTCGGGGATGGCGCCCTCGCCCGACAGGTGGCGCATCGGGATCGACGCGAACCCGTTGGTGATGAGCAACGGCCCCGGCGGGCGGTACGCGGGCAGCCTGTCGCTGCTTGGCCCCAAGCTGGTGATGCGCGTGCATCAGTCCTTTGAGAATTTCAGCGACTACAAGGCCGGAGAGCCGGTGGAATGGGGGTACTTGAATTCCGGCCGCGGGTACAACCCCTCCACGCGCCTGTTGACCCGTTCGGGGTATCGGAGCGACGCGACCAAGGCGGAGGCGCGCTGGTACCAGGGCGACCGCTGGACGGCGCGGGGCGGCTACGAGCGCTATCACGCGGACAATCTTGCCTATCCGTTGCAGACCTCTTCGCTGCTGGTCTTCGCAGAACGGGAGAAGTACCGGGGTGGGTTGACGCTGCGCGGGCACGGCGGACTGGTCCGGCAATTGCAGCTTAGCGGCTATTGGCAGGCCTTCAACCGGCGCGACCACAGCCTGGCCCAGACCGCCAAGACCTACCAGGTCACCGACAGCCTGCGGACTCCGAAGACCACGGGGTTCGACGCCCAACTCAATCTCGCCGCCGGACCGCGGCACGTGATCACCGCGGGGGCCAGTTATCACCGCGATCACAGCGAGGACCAGCGGTTCGTGGTCAAGGGAACCACACCCGCAGTAGCCGGCGGACTGACGGCGGACGAGGCGCGATCGATCCAGCAGCGGCTCCAGGGCGGAGACGAGGCGCTGGCCGAGTATTACCGCAAGTCGAATCCCGACGTGCAGACGCCCAACGCCACCTTTCAGAACGCCGCCCTGTTCGCGCAAGAGGAATGGTACGCCACGCGGCGGCTGCGGCTGACCGGGGGAGTGCGCCTGGATCACTATCGCAGCCGCGCGTTCGACACTTCGGGGTACGACCTGTTCGACTACTTCCCGGAGCTGCCGCCGGAGTTCGGCATCGGCGGCATGCAGACGCTGCGCTACGTGAACACGGCGCTGACCGGCTCGCTGAGCGCCCTGTTCACCGTCCGGCAGGGGCTCGGTCTGTACGCCCGCGCCGGCCGCAGCTACCGCGAGCCGAACCTGCACGACCGGTTCACGGCCGGCACGGGCCACGCGCTGAGCTCGTCCTCGACCAGCATCACCGTGCCCAACCCGGAGCTGAAGCCGGAAACGGGGTGGAACGTGGACGTGGGCGCGAAGCTGAAGGTCAGCCGCGCGCGCGTGAACTTCGGATATTTCAACAACACGTTCCGCGACTTCATCACCAGTTCGGGCAAGGCCATCGTGGGGGTGCCCAAAGTAGAGGGGCCGTATGGACCGCTGACCGTGCTTCAGCGGGCCAACATCGACAGGCTGCGGTTCCAGGGTGTGGAAGCCGAGGTCGAGGTGCCCGTCCGCATCGGGTCCGGATTCCTGACGCCGTTCGGCAACGCGAGCACGAACAAGGGCGACGACCTGCGCGCGCAGGTGCCGGTGGACCCGCTCTACTTCCCCGTGATTCCGTTCAAGAGCGTGCTGGGCGCGCGCTGGACGCCGTCGTCGGGGCGCTACTGGTGGGATTACCGGGCGCGTGTGGTGGCCACGCAGGACCGCCTGCCGGCCGGCAATAGCTACTGGGCGGCGGGCAAGGCGCGGCTGGGATACACGACGCACGATTTCCGCGCCGGCTACCAGGTGCCGCTGGAGCGCGTGACGCTGACTATCAACGCCGGCGTGGAGAACATCGGCAACCGCTTCTACCAGGATCTGTTCAGCATCTACGACGTGCCGGCGCGCGGACGGACCTTTATCGCGGGACTCCGGTTCCGCTTCTTCTAGGAGGAGGCCGCCATGCTCCGACTGGTTCTGCTATTGCTGCCATTGTGCGCCTGGGCCGGAGGCGCCGTCGAAGTCGCCGTCATCACGCGGTACCCACAGCCGTTTCGCGACGCGTTTCACACGTTCGCCGCCAAGTACGGCAAGGACGTGTTGCGCCTCAAGCTGCTGGATGGAGGCCTGCGCTGCCAGGAACTGGAGACGGCGCGCGTGGTGTACGTCCATGAAGGCGCGTGGACACCCCAGATGACCCAGTGCCTGGCGACGGCCCAGGCGATGGAGAAGCGGGGCGCGATCTTCGGCGCCTCGATGGGATCGGTCGCCACGACCTACTGGCAGGTGAAATCCAGCCCCGCGCTGGAAGGCGTGGCGGACTATATCCGGGCGGCCGGCCCGGAGAACCTGCTCAACGTCCTGGCCCTGCTGTACAAGGCGGGCGGCGGCCGCGCGCCGGTCCAGGTGGGAGCGGTGAGCAACCTGGCGGAGACGGGGATCTATCACCCCAGGGCACCCGGCGTTTTCGGCACGCTGGGCGAGTACCTGGCGTGGTACAGGTCCGCCGGACTGGTCAAGGAGGGAGCGCCGCTGGCGGGCGTGACGTTCTTCCGCGCGAACTACGCCTACGGCGATATGGCGCACATCGACGCCGTGATCGCGGCGCTGGAGCGGCGGGGGATCGGCGCCGTGGCAGCGTTCGCCTGGCCGCTGCGGAAAGCCGAGCCGCTGCTGTTCGCGGAGGGCAAGCCCGCGGTGCGGCTGTTTCTCGTCGATGTCTATGTGCCTTTCTATGCGCTTATTGCCCAGCATCACGGTAAATCAGCTTGGCGGGACTATACAGGAAAGAGTGCTTCCAGGTTATGT
>CAYOTD010000235.1:0-7638 GCA_964406685.1 uncultured Solibacteraceae bacterium
TCGATGGCCATCGGCGCGAAGTTGTCGAACCAGATCTGCGGAAATCCCCACGGCTTGAGGAAATCGGAGGTGAGTCCCTGGAGCCCGACGTTCTTGATCAGGTCCACGCCGTTGATCGGCGAGTAGAAGATGTTCTTGTGCCTCATCACGCCGGCCCGCACCTCGTTCAGCAGCGTCGGGGTGAAGGTGTGGGTGTCGCCGAAGGCGAAGGTCAGCGTGCGGCGGTCCTGTTCGGTCTTGGGGATCGTCGGCAGCTCACCGGGCCAACCGGCGACCGATCCCTTGTTCCACGACACGCGCCCGTACATCGCATTGGCGTCGCTGAAGCGATGGTCGATGCGCGTCTCGACCTGCGTCTTGAAGGGGGTGTTTTTCATGACGCCCCGCCAGTTGTTCTCGTACTCGTCCACCGGCCCGTAGTTGGGCGTGGGATAGAAGATGTCCTGGAGCTTCGTGGAGACCGGGCTCAGGCGCGTGGATGGGATGATGTTGCCGGGGAACGGCGATTCGCTCAGAGGGTCGGTGATCTTCACGTGCCCGAGCTGGGAGCTGAAATCGCCGCGCCGCATCGCCAGGGTGGGCGTGGACGGGTTCATCGTGGCGTCGGTGCGCTGGTCGAAACGCTCGATGCCGGCGTAGTAGAACGTGCGGTTGCGGAGGATGGGCCCTCCCGCCGTGCCGCCGAAGTTGTTCAGAATCCCAAACGGCGCCGACTGGGCGAAGGTGTTCCGCGCGTTCAGCCTGTTGCTGGAGTAGTAGTAGAACAGGCTCCCATGCATCTGGTTCGCGCCCGATTTCGTCGTCGCATAGAATCCCCCCGGCGTGGCGAATTCCGCATTGCCGTTCGCGATCTGGACCCGGAACTCCTGCGTGAAGTCCATCCCGGTCTGCGCCGTCCCGGTGCTGTTGCCGAACAGCACGGAGTTGGTGATGATGCCGTCCACGCCGGTGGTGAACTGGTAGGTGCGCGTGCCGCCGAAGCTGAAGTTGTTGGCGGTGCTGGCGATCACGCCGGGCGTCAGCCGCACCATGTCGTAGAAGTACCCGTTGAACGACCCGCGGACGTTGAGCGGCAGCCTCACCAGGGTCTGGCCATCCCGGGCGTCGGAGACGTTCACCGTGTCGGTATTGATCACCGGCGCTTCGCCCTTGACCTCGACGGTGCTCGTCATGTCTCCGGTTGCCAGCACGGCGTCCGCGCGCGCCGTCGCGCCGCTTTCCAGCAGCAATCCCGCCACTTCGAAGCGCTTGAAGCCGGGTTGCTCCACGCGGACGGTGTAGCGCCCCCGGATCAGGTTCAGCGCCTGGTACAGTCCCCTTTCGTTCGTTACCGTTCGCTGTTCGATGCCGGTGTCCTGGTTCCGGACAGTTACCGCCGCGCCCGGTACGACCGCCCCGCTGGCGTCGGTGACCGTGCCCAGGATGGTGCCGAGAATGGACTGGCCCAGGGCCAGTGAACTTAGTGATGCGAGGATGAGCCAGATGCCCAAGCTCCTTGTGACTCGTCGTGGTTCTTTCATTGCGATCTCCCGTGTTTGGCCGCTAGGCCTCCGCTCAGCGTCCGGCGGACCCCTGTTCACCGTGGGCGCAAGCGGTCCGTTGAAACGTACCATGCACAGCGGGCAAGCGGTCCCTCGAACAAGAGACTGGCAGTTGTCATCCGGTCGAATACAGAGTTAACATCCAATGAAATGACGGAGATCGAGGGAAGTCAGGCCCGCGAGCACATCCAACGGCTTCTTGCGAGCGAGAGCTTCCACGCCTCCGAGCTTCAGCGGCGCCTGCTGGTCTACCTGTCCGAAAAGTCCCTTACTGGCCAGGCGGATTACCTGAAGGAATACACAGTCGGCGTGGAGGCTCTTGGCAAGCCGGAAACCTACGACCCCCAGACGGACTCCAGCGTCCGCGTCCAGTGCAGCAAGCTCCGCCAGAAGCTGAATGAGTACCGCCAAAGCAGTGGCCGGGACGATCCGGTATGGGTCGACTTTCCCAAGGGCCGCTTCAAGCTCGAGTTCCGTTCCGGCCGGAATGCCGGTGACGGCTTGGCGCCCGGCTCCGGGTCCCGCTGGCGATGGATGACCTTCCTCGCGGCGGGGGCGCTCCTGGCTTCTCTGGTCGCGAATCTTTACCTCGTCAGGAAGAGTCCCGTCCGAGGGGAGGGCGCCCGTCCGGCGGCCGCCGCGCTGACGCCGGCTCTGGAGGAATTCTGGCGGCCCCTGTTGCAGGGCAAGACGCCGCTGACCATCTGCCTGGGCGCGCCCATGTGTTTTCGCGTGGAGCCGGTCATCGTCCGGCGGCCGGGAGTGGACACCTGGGAGGCCGCGGTACAATCGGGCCTGCCGGAACGGGTGGAAAAGGCCTTCCCGCGAGGCGGCAAGGCCAAGCCCTGGTACATCTTCACCGGTTTGGGCGAAGCCCAGGCGGCATTGCACATCACCAACCTGCTGGTGTCTGTGGGGGCAAACCTGAAGTTCGTCGACAGCCTCGGACTGACGTGGCGCGAGATCACCGAGAACCGCCTGGTCTTCATCGGCCCTCCGAAGTTCATCCAGCAGTTGACCCAACTGCCCGTGGAGCAGGACCTCGTGCTGGAAGGCGGAAAGATCCGGAACCGGAAACCGCGGCCTGGTGAGCCCGCAGCTTTTGATGAAGGGACCACCGACACCCCGGACCAGGAGGGACAGGCCAATGAAAGCGGGGAAGCCCACGCCGTCATCAGCCGCCTGCCCGGACCACACGGCAAGGGCGAAATCCTTGTGCTATCGGGGCCCTGGACCGTCGGCACCCTCGGAGCCGCGCACTATGTGACCGTGGAGGCCTACGTCAGGGATCTGCTCGCCCGGATGCGGCTTCCATCCGGCGGCACCCCCCGGTTCTATCAGGTCCTCGTCCGGGTCAAGTACCGGCAGCGCGTCCCCGTCACGATGTCCTATGTGCTCCACCGCGTGCTCACCTTACCGCCCTCCTCGAAGAGCGAGTGAGCCGGACGCGCCGCCGGCGTCTGCCGAGTGGCTACCACTGCAACCGCAGCGTCAACTGAAGCTGGCGCGGCGAATTCCAGGAGCTTTGCAGGCTGACGATACCCGTGCTGCTGTTGGGACCGTTGGTGCCCGGCATGTTCAGCACGTTGAAGAAGTCCGCGTTGAAGCGGAGGTTGACGCGCTCGTTGATGCGGACGACCTTGAACAGCGAGGCGTCCACGTTGGAATTCCACGGGCCGGGTACGAGCTGGTTGATCATCGGGTTGAGGCCCGTATCCATTGTGGCCCGCTGGACGTTGCCGTTCTTCAGCGGGATCCAGACCGTGTTGGTGTCCCAGAACGAGCTGACATTGGTGTTGGCCGGGGCGTTGGCCGGGAGCGTGGTGCTGCCCCAGTTGATGACGTAATTGACCGCCGGCTTATAGTCCGCCGGCACGCCCATGACCCCGTTGGGCTTTCCCGACGCGTCCGTACTGTTGATCCGGTTGGCCGGGATGTATCCGTTCCACCATAGATAGCCCGGAATGCACTGGCCGCTGCGGCAGTCCTGAATGGGATACTTCTTGCCGTAGACCTCGATCTTGCCGGTCGGACCCCAGAAGTTGGTCGCGATCGAGTTCCAGCCGCGCAGCAAGGAGCCATAACCGGCGAACTGCCAGCCGCCGATCACCCGGTCCAGCCACGGGCCCGCATTGCCCGCGAACCTCTTGCCGCGGCCGATAGGCAGATCCGCGATCCAGTTCCACCGGAGGCGATGCTTGGGTATGGCCGAGTCGCGCCGGTAGAACAGGAGCCGGTCCAGCGCCCGGATATCGGTCGGCACGGTGCCGGGCAGATAGTAGTTGGGCATATTCAACAGGTCGGAGCTCCAGCCGTTGCCTCCGGCGACCATGGGGTTACTCATCACGTAGAAAAACTGGTAGCCGTAGCCTTTGGTGTACCGGCGCCGCAGCTCGAATTGGAAGCTCTGGCAGTTGGACCAGCCGATCTTGCTGTACTGCTCCACCGTTCCGTAGACCTTCTGGTCGTACGGCCGCCGCGCGGTGTTCGAGTAAGTCCCCGAGGGCAGGGGCAGGCCGGTGCTCATGTACCAGATGTAAGCCGGCGGGTTCTCGTTGTATTCCAGGAACTGGTCCAGGCGTGCGCCATGGTTGCCAATGTACTGCAACTTGGCCACCGTCTCCGGCAGGATCGTCTTCTCCAGCGACAGATTCCATTCGTGAGCCCGGGAGGTAGGCTGGTTGGGGTCGAAGAAACTGGTCCGGAAGCTCCCCGGACTGACGCTGGCGCGTGCGTTGTTTGGGTCGATGATGTTGGCGCTGTTCACCCCCGCCACGATCGATGGCGCGGAGCGCAGACCGTAGTTCGGCAACCCGTCCGGCGACTGGGCGGCGTCGCTGGCGTCACGGTAGAAGCGCAGTGCGGTGGGCGGATTTGACCGCATGCGCGCGTTGAAGGTCCGCAGCGGAATGGGAAACCCGAATAGCGCGTAGCCGCCGCGCAGCACGAAACTCTTCGGACCATCGGCAAGCCGGTAGGCAAAGCCGGCGCGCGGACCGAAATCGTTCGGGTTCGAGTGTATCAGCTTGTCCGGCAGGCCGGCCTGGCTCGGAGACTCGAACTTGACGCCCAGACCCTCAAACGTGCTGATAATCGAGGGCAACGTGGCCCCTGCCTTAATCATCGTTTCCGTGGAGGCGGAATTGACCACGGCGTGGTTGGCGAGATTGAAGCCGGTCAGTATGTTGTTGTTCTCGGAGATGTTCGGATAGAACTCCCAGCGCACACCGTAGTTGAGGGTCAGCCGGGAGTTCACCTTGAAGTTGTCCTGGAAGTAACCTGCATACTCGCGCGCATTGAGGTAGTACCATCCGCGGACGAACTGGTTGGAATAGTAATTGATCAGCCCCAGATACAGGCTCGCGGCGGCGTGCCCGGTGTACGGCACGGAAGAATAGGCGCTCCCGCTGGCCGGGTCGTAGAGCCCCGTCCCGATGCTGGAGTAGGAATGCTGTCCTTGCATCTGCTGCTGATCGGGCAGTACGTACAGCCGTTCGTTACGGAAGCGGCCGCCGAACTGGAACTCGTGGCGGCCTTTGACCTTCGTGAAGTTCTGATCCAGGGTGAAGATGCGGGTGATGTTGTTCCGCCGGTTGTCCGCGTATTCGTAGTCCATGCCGAAGCCGGTGGAGGACAGGTAGGGCCACATGTTGACGTGGAACGGGTTCGGCAAGCCCAGCCTGTCGGGCCAGTTCGACTCCGTACCGGAGTAGATGAGAAAGTCCTCGTTGCCGACGTTGAACAGCGTCTCACTGAAAAACGTGGGTGAGAAGGTATGGGTCCAGGAGGCCACGCCGCTGCTGTCGATGTAGGCCGTGGTGGCGCTGTTGGCGCCTCCATCCAGGGTGATGGGCGAACCGTTGCTGGAGAGGGCGAACGATCCGCTCTTGCCATAGGTGAAACGCAGGAAGACCTGGTCCTTGTCCGACAAACGGTGGTCGAAGCGCGTGGTGAGCGTGTAGTCGCGCCGGTTGTTTGGAGCCAGGCCGAAGTAATTGCTCGCCACCAGCGGGTTCACCTCCGGCCGGGTCGGCGCCGGCGTTACGCTGTACAGGTACTTGGCCAGCACATTCTGGCGGGCGGCCGGAATCTGGTTGTTCGGGAAGGGAACCCGTGTCCAGCCGGGGGAGGCGCCCGTCGACCAGGCGTCGTAGACGGTATAGCGGCGTCCGCTGCCGTCCACCAGGCCGCTGAAGTCGCCCTGACGCATGGCCAGGGTCGGCATGTCGATGTTGGTGGTCGAGGCCGACATGTTACGGTAGGCTTCGTAGGTGACGAAGAAGAAGCTCTTGTCTCTGCCGTTGTACAGCCTGGGCAGGTAGACCGGGCCGCCCAGCGAGGCTCCGAACTCATTGCGTACCAGGTGGGGCGGCTTGGTGTAGTAATCCGTGCGGGCGCGGGCGATGCCGACCGCGTTGTTGCGCGCCGTCTCGAACGCGGCCCCATGCGCCTGGTTGGTGCCGCTCCGGGTGGTGACGACCGTGCTCGCCGGCCGGTTCATCTTGGCCGAGGAACCGCTGGTCTCCACGCTGAACTCCTGGATGGAATCCAGTCCCGGAGGACGCCTCTGGAGTTCGCCCGTGTCGCGATTCGACAGGACCGCGCCGTCCTGGAGGTACTCCATGGAGGCGGCCCGCATGCCGTTGACGCGAGGCTGCTGGGCCGATCCTTCCAGGCCCGGCGTCGTGTTGATGACCAGACTCTGGAAGAAACGCCCATTGAGCGGCAACTGCTCGATCCGGGCGCGCTCCAACGTGTTGGCAATCGTCGCGTTGGCGGTCGTCACCAGAGGGGTGATGTCGCCCGCCACCGTGATCTGCGTCGCGGCTGCGCCGACCTTAATCACCGCATCGACCGTTGCGGTCTGGCGAACCTGGAGAATCAGGTTGCCCTCCCAGGTCTCCATCCCCGCGGCCGACACGGAGAGCTTGTATCTCCCGATTCCAACGGAAGGAAAGCTGTAGAATCCCACCTCGTTGGTGGCCGTTTCAAACTGACGGTTGGTGTCGGTTTGCAGCAGGACGATCCTCGCTGCCGGCACAACGGCGCCGGAAGCGTCTTTTACCGTGCCCTGAATGGCGCCGTTGCCGGTCTGAGCACGGAGGCTCAGGCCGAACCCCAGGCAGAGGACAAGTAGTAGCAGAGCGGCAGAGGGGACTCTGCGCTCGTTGCGGATGAGTCCCGCGCACAGGCTCCTGGGGACTCGTTGCAGTTCTCTCATGGCGATCTCCCGTGTATGGCCGGAAGGCCTCCGCTCAGCGCCCGGCAGACCCCTATTCACCTGCGGCGCCCGCGGTTCGTTGAAACGTACCACGCGCTGCGGGATGGTAAACCCTTGACAAAGAGACTGGCAGTTGCCAACCGGTTGACTACAGAGTCATCCGCAATGGAATGAAGGTGATAGAGGGAAGGCGGATCCGCTGAATTCTGGCCAGGGTAGGACCGGCGGTGTGCGTCAATCCCCGCTTGCGGTGCGCAACGGCCGGGCGAGGCCCACACCCACCGCGCCGGCGGCCATCAGAAGCCCCCCCATATCCGACCGATAGGAACTGGCCGCGTAGCAGACGTTGTGCAGGGCGTAGAGCGCCACCGCCATGCTCGCGGCCGCGGCCGCGCCGCGCTGCGCGACGCCGGCACGGAGGTCGCGTACAGGATCATCAGCGAGTGAGCGAAGTCGCCCGCTCCGAACAGGCCGATCCACCGCAACAGCCGCAGATACGGCGGCGGAAGATCCCGGTGGCTGTCCAGAAGGCGGCGCGGATGCGGCTCTCGCGCGGGAGTCTCCCGAACCGGCAGCGTGATGGCGAAGACGGCCAGCAACGCCGGAGCCGTTGCCCACAGCGTCAGCTCGCGCTGTGCCAGACCCGCCTTCAGCAGCAGGAGCGTGGCGGCGGGAGCAAGCACCGCGCCCAGCGTGTCCAGGGTTCTCTCAAAGCCGAACGCCCGCCCAAAGCAATCCGGCGTCACCGCTTCCGCCAGGAGCGCCTTCCGCGGAGGCGTCCGCAGGCCGCGCGCAACCCAGGCCAGCGTGCGGCCGCCCGGAACGATCATCCAGTGGCCGGCCGTCGCGATGACCAGCGTCGCCGCCGCCATCACC
>CAYOTD010000236.1:0-7592 GCA_964406685.1 uncultured Solibacteraceae bacterium
GGTGGGGAATTTTCGACCGGCGAAATGGGGAATTTTCAACCGGCCTTGACAATACATAGCTCGGAACTTCAGTCTGCCTTCGGCGTCCGTAGGCAGGTTGTTCACGGATCCCTGGTATGGAGAGAACGGTCCGGTCGCAGGCACGACAGTGTACCCCACCGTTGGCTGACCGCCCTCTTTGAGGAAGAAAAACCCCTCTATCGAGTTAATGGTTGTTCCGTCGTCCAGGAAGAAGTCCAGAAGAACGCCCACGTTGTTGATGATGTTTGGTTCCGCAATGGAGGCGTCGCCATCCGTCGTTGGATGGGCCCACGAAGCCGTCGAATCGATTCCAATCGAGAGAAGCTCGGCTACAGACAGGGTTGCGAGCGAAAGACAGTCAAAACCCGTATCCCCCGTTTCCAGAACCACCCAGGGGTTCATGGAATAAGGGCTCTTCTTGTAGCTCTTATCGCCAAAAACAACAGTGTTACTCGCCCAAGCGCTGACATCTTCCGCAGCGTCTGCGGTGGTCGCACCACGGAGGTCGTTGGTGGCTCTGTCAATCCTCATGGCGGTCGCGGCTTGGCAACAATCGAGATCAGTCAGCGGGCCCGGTTGTCCCAGGGTCACCCAGAACTTCTGCCAGGTCCAGCTGAAGTCGACGAACGACTGCCCCCCGTCGAAGGAGATCTGCCAGGTCAGTACCGTGTCAATGTTGTCTACGTTGGCGGGCAGAGCGAGCAGGCTGACGTAAGAATAGGGCAAGTCCGCTACGCCGTTGGCGTCGAACTGAACCGCAATGTCATCGAACGCAAGTCCCTCGTAGGTGGCCAGGACCCTCACGGTGGCGCTGACAGACGGCATGGGAGGATTTGTAGCGAGTTTGATGTTCGCCAGCATTGGATACGCTCCCGCCAAGTACACGGCCGGGTCCGCCAACTCGGCCTCCCAATTCAGGTCGTTGTCCTGCCACCGGGATTGGGACACGAGCCTAAGCGAGTGAGACGGATCCTGGTCCTGGTTCTCGTTCGAGAGCGAGTCGTCGGACCAATCATTCCCGACCATGTAATAGGATTTCAACGTCGTCACGCCAGGCGTAATCTGATCTCCGACCCACTCAAACTGCTGGAGTTGCGCGTTGGACCACCAGACGACGCTCAGGTACAGCCACGTGGTGCCCAGATCCCCGGTCTGCGTGACCGTGCTGCGGAGCCTGACGACAGCGTTCCCTTGCGAGGTGTCGGAAGTGATGTTCTCGTAGAAGCTCTCCGAGATGGAGTACTCATCGGTCGTGCCCTCAACGAGTTGCCACGGCGGAGTGACTTCACCCGTGTTCGGCACCGAGCCGGAAGTGGTCCGTATGGAGCGGCCATTCACGAAAGAGAACTCCGCAGACTAGCTTGCCACGCAACGAGAGGCGGGGATTGGCTGGCCGTCGATGGTCCCCGCACACGAGTTCTCGAAGTGAACCTGGTAGCTCACCTGGAGGTTGCCGACAAACCGTGGGACCGTCAACTCGTGGATGCACTCCTTCTGGCCCGCGCCCCAACTGGCGAGAGACGACTGGGCATACCTTCCACCCGCCCACGCGTCCACGCATTCCCCGGATGTCATCCTGATCGCGAAGTCCGTCCGATGACCCAGCCCGGACGAAGCGGCGGGATGAAGGCGCCAGCGCGCGGCAACTGGAGGAGGGATAGGGTGGTTGTTCCGATTCTGCCCGGCGACCGGCAGGGCAATCAAGCAGTTCAACAGGAGAACAGGGGCTGTCGCTTTTCGCACGATCGGACTCCAAAGAAGATTAAGCCTGAAAGTGCGCCAAATGTCAAGAGTAAGTCGACTAACAACCCGTGCCTATCCTTGTGTAAATTGACAGACATGTATGGGAAGTGTCGAGCATATCCCGGCATATTGCTATGAGGGGAGTTCTCCTATCAGCCCGTGGCGCAAGTCGGTTCGGGCGAAAACCGGTGTCTGTCCCCGGTTTTCGCCCCGCGGTACTTCTACCACGGGCTGCTTGGGACGCCGCGCCGAAGCGCGGCGGCAGGCTGAAAGCCTGACCCCACCCGGCGGCCGGTGTTCGTTCCGATCGCGGCCGCCTATCCGGCGAGAACGCGGAATAGCCCGTCCCGATGGGTTCGATGAGGGCGTCCCGCTCCATCTGTCACTCCGAAGGGCTTGACATATATCCGTAACGGATATAGTATCGGGGCATGGCGGAGAAGAGCACGGCGCAGGTTCCACTGACTCCCGCGGTGCTGCACATCCTGCTGGCGCTTTCGACGGGGGAGCGGCACGGGTACGGGATCATGAAACAGGTGGAGGCGGACTCGCAGGGCAAGGTGAAGATGGGCCCGGGGACGCTGTATGGCTCGATGGGGCGGATGATGGAGGCCGGGCTGATCCGGGAAAGCGATAAGCGGGTCGATCCGAAGATGGACGACGAGCGGCGGATCTATTACGAACTCACGGGCGCGGGGCGGGCGGCGCTGGAAGCGGAGCTGAAGCGGTATCGCGGCGTGGTGGCGGTGGCGAAAGGACGCTTGGCGCATGGCCACTAACGTCGCGGACCGGCGCTACCGGAGGTGGTATGCGATGCTGTTGCGGCTGTATCCGCGGCCTTTCCGTGAGCGGTTCGGCGAGGGCATGGCGCAGACATTTCACGACCTGTGCCGGGAGCACCGGGACACCGGGCGGGGACTGTACGGGCTCGCACTGTGGGTGTTTTTCGAGACGTTGGTGGGAATCGTCAGGGAGAACCTAACGCGTATGAACCAACTGGGAAAGACGATGCTGCGTGTGGCACTGGGGGCGCTGGCGGTGTTGATGGCGCCGCTGGTGGCATCGCAGGTGGTGGAGGGATGGAACTGGCCCGCGGGCACGTTTGTGTTCGTGTATGTCCTGTTCTTCGGGACGGGGATGGCGTATGCGGTGATCGCCAGGAGGATGGGCGCGTGGTCGTACAAGGCGGGCGTTGGTGTGGCGCTGGCGGCCGGGTTCGCCTTGGGGTGGTCCAACATGGTCCACGTTGCGGACTCGGAAAACCCGGCGAACCTGGCGTACTACAGCGTGCTGGCGGTGGGGGGCGTTGGGGCCTGGCTGGCGCGGCTGGAGGCGCGAGGGTTGGCTCGCACGCTGTTCGCAATGGCGGCGACGCTGGCGGTAATCGCCGTGGTGCTGCCTTCGGGCGCGCCGCCCGACATGGCGCGGAACATGGCCATCGGGCATGGCGTCTACGTGGCGTTGTTCACCGCCTCCGGTCTCCTGTTCCGGCACGCGAGTCTGGCGGGAATGAAGTAAGACCGGGGCCGATGGCCAAAGTGGAGGAATGGAGAGCTGAGCCCGGGTTCTCGGGAGCCTGACGGTCTCGCCGATTCGGCGGGGGCTGCGGGTGGTGAGCCGGCGCTGTGTTCGCGGCGCTCCAGGTTCTGCACGGTCCCGCCGGCTGGAGGGGTGCTCAGCTATCCGGTGGGGTTGGTCTACTCGGGAGGCCGCCGGGCGTTGTGGCGGAGTTCCCGTGACGCCGCGCGGAAGCGCGGCGGCAGGCTGAAAGCCTGACCCCACCGGTTACCGGGTGATGGCGGCGGCGCCGTAGACGCCGGCGTAGTAGCCTAACTTGGAGATGCGCAGGCTTAGGCGGCGTTGGGCTGGCACTGTTATCCGGGTCGTTAGTTCGGCCTCCAGATCGGGTAGCAGGAAGGGGTTGTCTTGCGCTACGCCGCCGGCTAGGACTAATAGCTCTGGGTCTAGTAACTGGATTATTGAGGCGGCGCCTGTGGCCAGATACTTGGCATATGTTCTTAGGGCTGCTCGGGCTTGGGGGTTGCCTTCTCGGGCGGCGGCTATTAGCTGGTCGGCGGCGGTGAAGGCGCCTTCGGCGTAGCGGACTAATGCTGCGGCGTTGGCGTATACCTCGAAACAACCTTTTAGGCCACAGGTGCAGGGTAGGCCTTCGGGTTGGATCGGGATGTGACCTAAACCGTTGGCGAAGAAGTGCGCTCCGCGGTTCAGACGGCCGCCTACGTAACAGCCGCCGCCTACGCCGGTGCCTAGCGTTATGCAGATGAAATCCTTGACGCCGCGGGCGGAGCCGTATTGGGCTTCGGCGGCGGCCAGGGCGTTGGCATCGTTCTCTACGAAGACCGGGACGCCCGCTACCGGGCGCAACTCCTCCGCTATGCGCGTGCCTGTCCAGCCGGGGAGGTTTTCTGTCGCATAGGCCACTTCTCCGCGGTAGGGATCTACCCAGCCGGCCGTCGCTATGCCCAGGGCTCGGGGCTTGCGCTGGGCCCTTTCGCGGAGTGTCGCGGTTACGGATTTCAGATGGTCGAGGAGAACCTGGCGGCCGCCGGCGGGAGTGGGCACGGCACCCTCGGCTACCAGCGCGCCGGATTCGGTGATGATGCCGAACTTGGTGTTGGTGCCGCCCAGGTCGATGCCCAGGACGTCGCCAACGGGAGCGGCTATCGCGGCGGCGAAGCGGCGGGTGATCTCGCCGGGGCGCGTTATGGCGGTCCCGACGATTACCGACCAGGCGCCGGCGGCCAGGGCGGCGCGGACTTCCTCCGGGTCCTGAATGTGGCCTTCGGCGATTACGGGGACGCTTACGGCGCGCTTCAGGGCCGCTATGAAGCCGGGTTCGAAGCGGGTTGCCTGCGC
The DNA here is from genome assembly GCA_964406685.1 of uncultured Solibacteraceae bacterium. Lineage (GTDB taxonomy): Bacteria > Acidobacteriota > Terriglobia > Bryobacterales > Bryobacteraceae > JACQZT01. The sequence goes on from CAYOTD010000236.1 coordinate 4,642, forward strand.
CGTCTCATCGGTGTAGCCGCGCATGGTGGAGAGCACGGCAGCGGCGCCGGCCTGGGCCGCGGCTACGGCTTCCTCCACCGTGGCTATGTCGGCGAAGACGGGGACGCCTAGCTCGGCGCGAATGCGCGCCATGCGGTCGAGCGCGCCGAAGCGCTGGCCTCTTGCCGTGCAGTCGATGGCGATGATGTGGGCGCCGGCGGCGACTACGGCGCGGGCATCGTCGAAATCGCCGGTGATCAGGATGCGGCCGTCGCTCCACAGCTTTTTGGCAATGCCGATGATGGGGAGATCGACGGCGGCGCGGATGGCGGCTACGTCGGGGGCGCCGTTGGCGCGGATGCCCGCCGCTCCGCCATCGCGGGCGGCGCGGGCGAAACGGGCCATGGATTCGGAGTCGCGGAAGGGGTCGCCGTCGGGGGCCTGGCAGGAAACCACCAGCCGACCGCGCAGGCCGTTGAGTATGTCGAGGGAATTCATCTTCAGGAACCCAGTTTGGAGGCGAGGGCACAGAGCACGATTGCCGCCAGAAGTACCAGGATACCCAGTCTCATGCGGCGGGCGGCAACCGGACCGGCATCGCGCCACTCGCCCAGCAGCAGACCCATCAGGTTGGCGACGACCAGACCGACGGCCAGGCTCAGGGGCCAACCGATGGAGGGGCCGATGTCGCCGAGCAGCGGGGTGGCCGCACCGTAGAGGTAGATACTGCCGCCCCAGAGCAATCCCATGAGCGCGCTGAGGCCCCAGGTGCGCGGCAGGGGGCCGCCGGCGAACAGGGGCGCAGTGCGGTTGCGGCGCAGCAGGTACGCACAGAAGGCGATGTTGGGGAGGGCGCCGGCCTCCAGCATCAGCAGCCAGATGAAGTTGGTGGCGACGAAGCGGGTGTGTCCCAGTTGGACGCCGGCGTCGGCCACCGGCTGGGCGAGGGCGTAGCCGATGTTGAAGACGGCGGACATCACGCCGGCGATGACGGCGAACAGGTAGCCGGCCAGGGAGACGGGGGCGGAAGATTGCGCGGCGCGGTCCCGCAGGCGGCCGGCCGAGCCGCAGATGCAGACGGCGGCCAGGAAGATGGCCACGCCGGCGAACAGAACGTAGTGGCGGAGCTGAAGAGTGAAGCTTCCTTCGAGCAAGAGCGGAACCAAGGAGCCCAGGCCCGAGCTCAAGCCGATGACGAGGGAGTTGGCCAGCGACACGCCCAGCCGGTCTACGCTCATCCCGAAAAAGATGGCGCCGAAGCCCCAGGCGCAGCCGAAGGCGAGAGCGGCGGCGCGCGCTCCGGGCGGGGAGGCGGACCAGATGGCGGCGGGATCGGCGATGCTCATGGCCACGGCGGCCAGGGGCATGACGACGCAGGCGGTGAGGATGAAGACGAGCCAGATGTTCTCCCACTTCCAGCGCGGGATGATCTTCATGGGAGCGGTGAAGAGTCCGTTGCAGAGGCCGGAGAGGACGGCGTAGGAAAGGCCGAGGGTGAGCATTCCGGTATTGTGTCAGGTCTTGCCGCCGCGGCGCTTGCGGATCTCGGCGAGGCGCTCACCGATGCGCTGCTCGACGCCGCGGGTGGTGGGCTCGTAGTAGCGGCGGCCGGCGAGGGAGGGCGGGAGGCACTCCATATCGGTCATGGCGTCGTCGAACTGGTGGGCGTGCTGGTAGCCGGCGCCGTAGCCCCATTCCTTCATGCCGCGGGTGACGGGGTTGCGCAGGTGGAGGGGGACGGGCTCGGCGGTGCGCTCGCGCACGTCGCCGAGGGCGGCGTTGAGGGCCTGGTAGGCGGCGTCGGATTTGGGCGCGATCGAGAGATAGATGACCGCCTGGGCCAGGGCCTGGTCGCCTTCGGGGATGCCGAGGAAGTGAACCGCCTGCTGGGCGGCCACGGCCTGTTCGAGGGCGCGGGGGTCGGCGAGGCCGATGTCCTCGATGGACATGCGCACCAGGCGGCGGGCGATGTAGAGGCGGTCCTCGCCGCCTTCCAACATGCGCGCGAGCCAGTAGAGAGCGGCGTCGACATCGGAGGAGCGGACGGATTTGTGCAGGGCCGAGATGATATTGAAATGCTCCTCGCCGGATTTGTCGTAGAGGAGGAGTTTTCGCTGGACGGAATCCTCGACCGCCTGCGCGGTGATCTCTTCGCCGGGGGAGGCGGCCGCGGCGAGTTCGAGGATGTTGTAGGCGGCGCGGGCGTCGCCGTTGGCGTAGATGGCGATTTGCTCGAGCAGGTCGGGCGGGGCGGTGCGCTTGAGCGCGGCCAGGCCGCGGCCGAGCAGGGTCGATATCTCGTCGGGGGTGAGCGAGCGGAGAGCGTAGACGCGGGCGCGCGACAGCAGGGCCGAGATCACTTCGAAGGACGGGTTCTCGGTGGTGGCCCCGATCAGGGTAATATCGCCGCGCTCGACGTAGGGGAGGAAGGCGTCCTGCTGGGCCTTGTTGAAGCGGTGGATCTCATCGATGAAGACGACGGTGCGGCGGCCGAGGCGGCGGTTGCGCTCGGCGTCGGCCATGACCGCCTTGATTTCCTTGATGCCGCTCATCACGGCGCTGAAGGGGAGGAAGTCGCAGCGGGTCTGGCGGGCGATCAGGCGGGCGAGGGTGGTCTTGCCGACGCCGGGAGGGCCCCAGAGGATGAGCGAGGACAACTCGTCGCGCTCGATCTGGGCGCGGAGGGGTTTGCCGGGGCCGAGGATGTGCTGCTGGCCGATGAAATCCTCGAGACGCTCGGGGCGGAGTCGTTCGGCCAGGGGGCGGCCGGCGGAGGAGGCGGCATCGGGCGGGGTGGTGTCGAACAGGCTCATTCGCGCAGGGCCCTCTGGCGGCGGGCTTCATAGAGGATGACGCCGGCGGCGACGGCGGCGTTCAGCGATTCGACGCCGGTGGTGGGGATGCGGAGGTCGAGGGCGCCGGCGCGCAGCTTTTCGCTCACCCCGCGGCTCTCGTTTCCGATGATGAGGGCG
>CAYOTD010000237.1:0-7588 GCA_964406685.1 uncultured Solibacteraceae bacterium
GAGGCGCGCGTTGTCGATCGAGGTGGCGATGCGCGACGCGATCAGCCGCGCCAGGGAACGGTCATGCTCGGTGAATGCGTCCAGGCGCGTCGACTGCAAATCGATGACGCCCACCAGCCGGCCGCGTACCACCATGGGCACGGCCAGCTCCGACCGTACGGCGTCCATCGCGTTGAGATACCGCACGTCGGCGCGGACGTCGTTGACCAGCACCGGCTCGCGCGCCGCCGCGGCGGCCCCGGTGAGACCTTCTCCCAACGAGATCACCAGGTTGTCGACGATCTCCTTGCGGTGGCCGATGGCGTAGCGGATGCGCAGGCCCCGCGCCTTTTCGCTGTAGAGCAGGATGGCGAACAGGTCGTAGTGGATGACCTGCTTCACCACTTCGGCGATGCGCGCCATCAGGCGGTCCAGGTCGAGCGTCTCGGAGGTGACCGCCGCCACCTCGAGCATGAAGTCGAGCAGTTCCGCGCGTTCGCGGAAGCGCACCGCCGATTTGCGCGAAGAGGGCATCAGGATTGCGCGGCGGGTTTCGCCGCGGGAGCGCCGGCGGCGCCCTCGACGATCTTGACGCTGGCGCTGGCGCCGATGCGGGTGGCTCCCGCCGCGGCCATCGCCCGCAGATCGTCCAGCGTCCGGATGCCGCCGGCGGCTTTCACGCCCATCTCCGGTCCTACGATCCGCCGCATCAGGGCGACGTCGTGCGCGGTCGCCCCGCCCGGGCCGAAACCGGTCGACGTCTTCACAAAGTCCGCACCGGCCAGTTTGGCCAGCGTGCAGGCCTGTGCCTTCTGGTTGTCGTCCAGCAGCGCCGCTTCCAGGATCACCTTCACGATGGCGCCCGCCCGGTGCGAGGCCTCCACCACCGCGGCGATGTCTCGCAGAACGGTATCGTAATCTCCCGACCGCAGCGCGCCGACGTTGATCACCATGTCGATCTCACGGGCCCCGGCCCGCGCCGCGGCCTCCGCCTCGGCGCTCTTGATGGCGGTGGAGTTCGCCCCCAGCGGGAAACCCGCCACCGCACAAACCTTCACTCCGGAACCGGCCAGTTCGGCCACCGCCAACGGAACCCAGTACGGGTTGACGCACACGCTGGCGAAACCGTACTGGCGCGCCTCGGCGCACAAACGCCGGATGTCGCCGCGGGTGGCCTCGGGCCGGAGAAGCGTGTGGTCGATCAACGAGGCGATTTCCGCAACGGCCGGCCTCGCTCCGACGGAGCCGCGGCCCAGAATCTCCTCGCAGATCTCCGCTACGAGTTGTTCGAGTTCCCTGGAGTCCAATTCCTGTATCGTTGTTCGATCTGGGCGATCTTCCCGACGCGAGCGGCGTGCCGCCCGCCCCCGAACGGCGTCGCCAACCAGGTCCGCAGCACTTCTTCCGCTTGTGTGGCCGTCAGCAACCGCCCGCCGAGCGTCAGCACATTGGCGTCGTTGTGCTCGCGGCTGTTCCGCGCGGACGCCCTATCATAGCACAGGGCCGCGCGGATGCCCGGTATCTTGTTGGCTGCCATGGCCGAACCGATTCCGGCGCCGTCCACGACAACGCCCCGCCCGGCGCGCCCTTCGGCCACCAGCAGGGCGGCTTTCTCGGCGATATCCGGATAGTCGGCCGCCGTCTCGTCGTGGACGCCCACGTCGCGGACCTCGAAACCTAACTCGGCCAGCACCGGTTTGAGCGCTTCCTTCATCCGGAAGCCCCCGTGATCCGACCCCAAGGCGATGGTCTTTTCCGGCGGAGCGATGCCGGATACCTGCTCCGGCGGCAGTTCCAGAATGCGCACGCCGCGCTCCTGGGCGGCCTCGCGGGCCGAGGGGGTGATGATCGAGCCGATGGCCACGCGCAACTCTCCCGCAAGCGGGATATCGCCCTCGGTGATGACCTTCCTCATGCGCGAACTCTCATTGTAGCGGATCGGTTATCATGAGGATTCGTGCAGGCATTTCACTCCGCAGGAGTTCGCCCGCTGGCGATGGTTTTCGGTTGCACCGTGCTCGGCGCGGCGGCGCAGATCCTATTCAAGACCGGCCTCAAACACATTCATCAGGTTTCGGTGCTGGCGGTAGCCGCCAACCTGCCCCTGATGGCCGGGCTGACCCTGTACGGCCTCAGCTTCCTGCTGCTGGTATTGGCCTTGCGCGAGGGTGAACTGTCTCTGCTCTACCCCGTGATTTCACTGACCTACGTCTGGGTGACCCTGGCCTCGATGGTCTGGCTCGGGGAACGGGTGGGCGGATTGAAGGCGGCCGGGATCGCGGTCATCATTGCCGGTGTGGCCCTGCTGGGCAGGAGCCGGAAGAGTTGACTACGCCGGTCTCTTCGATGGCCCTGGTGCTGGTGGCCTCCTTTATTGGATCGTTCGGCGCGGTCTTTCTCAAGGCGGGGTCGAACCGTGCCAACGGCGTCTGGACGCTGCTGGTCAATCCCCGTCTCGCCCTGGGCGTCTTTCTCTACCTGCTATCGACCGTCTTCTACCTGATGGGCATCCGCCACGGCGAGCTGTCGGTGCTCTACCCGATGGTCTCGCTCGGCTACGTCTTCACGCTCCTGTGGTCCCGCCTGTTCTTCAACGAGGCGTTCACGCGGGAGAAGATCCTGGGCCTTGGCCTCGTGCTGCTGGGCATCGTGCTGCTGGGTCTGGGGAACCGGTAGCCGATTCCCGCTACACCACCGTCGCCATGGCGGCAGCCATCAGGCGATCCTCGAAGCTGTAGTCGAGATGGTTCTTGTGGTGGTGGCGGAGGTACCAGCGGTAGGTCTCGCGCAGCCCGTCGGCGAACGGCGTGGGGCGGAAGCCGAGCACCCGTTGCGCCTTGGTGATCACCTGCGTGATGGGCGCGATGTCGAAGTAGACGCCGAAGTACAACTGCGGACCCATCGGGTGCCCGCCCAGATGGAGAATCCGCTCGCGGGGCACGCGAATCAGGTTGGGGCGTTTGCCGGCCGCTTCGCCGAAGGCCACCACCGCTTCGGCCTGGGTCACGGGCCGCTGGTTGGCGATGTTGAAGGCGTGGCCCACGGTGGCGGGCTCGTCGATCACCTTCAGCAGCGCCCAGACCAGGTCGCGCACGTAGATGAACTGCATCAGCCGGCGGCCGTCTCCCGGGATCACGATGGCGCGGTTGTCGCGCATCCGGTCCCAGAAGAAGGCCTCGCGGTAATAAGGATTGCAGGGGCCGTAGACGTACGGGGGCCGGATGGTGGTGACCGGCGTGCCGTGCCTCTGATGAAGCCGGAACAGCATCCGCTCGGTCATCGCCTTGTTGCGGACGTAAGGATCGTGATGATCGTCCGGGGCGAGGGCGTCCCCCTCGTGGTGGTTCAGGCCGTCGCCATACGCCGCCACGCTCGACAGGTACACGTAGCGGTGCAGCCGGTCGCCGGCGGCGCGGGCGGCGGCCTCCACCTGCCGGCACGTCGTGCCGCGCTCCCAGTCGTAAACCAGATCGTAGACGACGTCGAAGTTCCTGCCGTTCAGGGCGCTGCGAACCGCCTCCGGGTCGTTCCGGTCGGCTTGAATGTTGCCGACCCGCCTGCCGAAATCGTGCCCGGGCCTGCGATGGAGAATCGTCACCTCGTGCCCGGCCTTTACCAGCTCGTTCACCAGCGCGCGGCCGATGAACAGCGTGCCGCCAATTACCAGAGCCTTCATGAGCCCGACCTCAACGAAGACCCTGCGGCGGCCTCTTCAGCAAGCGGCCTTCAAACGGCCAACCTGCGTGTCTTCGCGCACCTTCGGCCGGATCCATGATGACGTTGCCTTGCCTGCACAAGATGGGAACCTCCTGATGAAGAAACCACTTTCGTGTCGCCGGCGCGGCGAATGCGGCGCCTCAAGAAGATTAAGAATCCCAAATGTTATACTAACACTGAATGCTGGGGAGCGTGACCTCTGCCATCAGCGTCGTCGTGGCCGACGACGAGCAACTGGCGCGCGACGAACTTGCCTTTCTTCTGAAAGATTTCGAGGATGTCGAGATCGTCGCCACCGCCAAGAACGGGCCGGAAGCGTTGCGCCTGATCGAGGACCTGGAACCCGACGTGGTGTTCCTGGATGTGCAGATGCCCGGCCTCGACGGGCTGGGCGTCATCGCCAAACTGCGCGAGAAGAGCATCCCCCTGCCCCACTTCATCCTGGCCACGGCTTTCGATCAGTACGCCGTCGACGCCTTCCGCCTGGAGGCGATGGACTACCTGCTCAAGCCGGTCGACAAGGACCGCCTCGCGATCAGCGTCGAGCGGGCGCGCCGCGCCGTCCAGGAGAAGGCGAAGAGCCAGCAGGCCGAACCCGCGCCGGCCCCGGTCCCCCGCGTCGGCCCGCAGCGCACCAAGCTCCTGCTCCGCGCGGCCAACCGCAACCTGATCATCGACTCGCAGGAGATGGTCTACGCCACCATCGACGACGGCCTGATCACCATCGTCACGCCCACCCTCGAAGGCCAGTCCAACTACCGCACCATCGAGGAGCTGCAATCCAACCTCGACCCGGACACCTTCTGGCGCGTGCACCGCTCCTTCCTGGTCAACATCAACCGCATCCGGGAAGTGATCCCCTGGTTCAAGTCCAGCTTCCAGCTCAAGATGGACGACAAGAAACAGACCGAGATCCCCGTCAGCCGCGTCCAAACCAAGCGCCTGCGCGCGCTGCTGAAGCTGTAGGCGCCCCGCGCCATCCTCACCGGAACAGCAGCGGCGCGAACTCGCCCAGGTAGTCGCGCCAGTTCAGCCACACGTGGCCGCGCTCCGACTCCTTGTACACCGGGGAGAAGCCGTGGGCGCGGAACATCTCCACCGTCTTCACGGTCCGCTCCCGGCCGGTATCCTCCTTGCCGGTGGCGATCCACAGCAGCTTGAAACCCTTCTTCAGCCGCGCGTCGTCCAGGGCCGCCTTGTACCGCTCCTCCCAACTGGGGCCGGCGGGAGGCGGGGCGGCGCCGGCCGGTCCCGGTCGCATGGGGCCAACCACACCGGAGCTGAACACGCCGACGTAGGCAAACCAATCCAGGTGCGCGAAGGCGATGGCGAGGGTCTGCCCCCCGCCCATCGACAGCCCCGCGATGGCGCGGTTGCCGCGGCCCTTTCTCACGCGGTAGTTCTTGTCCACGTAGGGCATCACGTCCTGGGTAAAGTCCTTGACGAACTCCTCGCCGGATCTTGAGCCCCGCTGCGCCATCGGTCCCGTGTGGCCCGCCGGCATGACCACGATCATCGGCCGGGCCTTCTTGTCCGCAATCAGGTTGTCGAGGATGAAACCGGCGCGGCCGATCGTGCTCCACGAGGCGTCGCTGTCGCTGGACCCGTGCAGCAGATAGAACACCGGATATCGGGCCGACCCGTTCGTGTATCCCGGTGGCGTATAAACGTGCATCCGCCGGTGGCGCCCCAGCGAGGTCGAGTAATACGTGACGGCCGCCACCGCCCCGTGCGGCACCTGGCGCGTGTCGAACAGATCCGACCCCGGCACCACGACCAGGCTCCAGGCATCGTCGTTCGATTCGCTGGTCTTCGGGTTCCGCGGGTCGGTCACGTTCATCCCGTCCACCACGAACCGGTACCGGTAGGCGCCCGCCTCCACCGGCCCGACCCTCGCCTCCCAGATTCCGTTCTCGCCGCGCACGGCCTCCCCCTTCTGGTTCTCGCCGGCCCGCGCATCGCCGGTGATACGAACCGACTGCGCATTCGGCGCATGAAGGCGGAACGTAACGCGCCGGTCGGCCAGCACCTCGGGCGAGACAAAGGCAGGCGGCCGCGCCTGTGCCGGCGGCTGCGCATAAACGGCGGCGGCAGAAAGAGCGGCAAGGATCAGCGGCTGTATGTAGCGAGTCATGGGAATCCTCACGCGCTTATCCTATCTCAAGCCGTCCTTCGACCGCGCCGGCGAAAGAGATCTGAATTGGCGCCATCGGCGGAAAAGGGACAGCGTCGAGTATCGTAGGGTTGATGGAGCCGGCCACGGGCCCTTTGCTCGAGTGTCCGCAAGAAATGTCAAGAACCGATGCCTCCCTTGCTCTTAGGATGATGACGTGAAGGAGATCAGCCGCCACGCGTATCGTGAGCGGATCCAGCGCGTCCTGCGGCACATCGAAGCACATCAGGACGAAGCATTGCCGCTTGAGGACCTGGCGCGAGTGGCGAGCTTCTCGCCGTTCCACTTCCATCGCATCTTCAGCGGGATGGTGGGCGAGACGGTGAAGGACTACCTGCGGCGGCTGCGCCTGGAACGAGCCGCGAATCGGTTGGCGGTCACACGGCAGCCGGTGCTGCGGATCGCGCTGGATGCGGGATTCGAGACGCACGAATCGTTTACGCGCGCCTTTCAGGTGATGTTCAGAGTATCTCCTTCGGAATATCGAAAGCACCGCCAGGGAGCGGGGCCGTGGAAGACAGCGGCTGGACGCGGTCCGGACGGCTGGCCGTCGCTCCCGGCGGGCAAAAGGAGACATATGGAAGTGCAGGTCAAAAAGCTGCCGCCAACGCGGGTGGCGTTTTTGCGTCATGTCGGGCCGTATGCGCACGTGGGGAAGGCCTGGGAACGGATATGCTCCTGGGCGGGACGCAAGGGGCTGCTCGGGCCATCCTGCGTGGTTCTCGGGCTCTCGCATGACGATCCGGATGTGACCGCGCCCGACAGACTGCGCTACGATGCGGCGATCGTAGTTGGCCCAGAGGTTCAGGGCGAAGGCGAGATATGGGTGCAGGAGATTCCCGGTGGGGAGTACGCAGTGACAACCCACCGCGGTCCATACGAGAAGATGAACGAAACCTATCGGGCCTTGTTCGGGCAGTGGTTGCCAAACAGCGGCCGCGAACCGGGACCTGGCCCCAGCCTGGAGTTCTATCGCAATAGTCCGGAGACGGTCAAGCCGGAAGACCTACTCACGGAGATATGGATTCCCTTGGCCTGATCGTCGTCTCGGCCTGGAGCTGAACGAAGAGTACCTGAAAGCCAACCTGATGCCCGGCGAAACCTGGTGGGGCCAGGCGAGGCGGTAACTCAGGACCCGGATTCGCGGCCCTCGAACAGGCTCATCACTTCCCCAAACAGCGCTTCCATCTCTTCGCGGGACCTCGCCTCGGCCGCCAGGCGCAGCAGGGGCTCGGTGTTGGACGAGCGCACGTGGACCCACCGGCCGGGCCAGATCAGCTTCAACCCGTCGGAGCGGTCCATGGCCGCGTCGGGATAGCGCTCTTCCAGCGCCTGCATCAGCGCGCCCAACCGGCCGTGCTCGTAAGCCGCCTTGCCCAGCTTGCGATAGTAGCGGGGCAGGCCGGCGGCCAGCTCCGAAATCGTCTTGCCGGTTGCCGTCATCCGCGCCAGCAGGAACGCCATCCCCGTGTAGCTGTCGCGGCAGTACTGAACCGGCGGGAAGATGATGCCGCCGTTCGTCCCTTCTCCCCCGATCACCGCCTTGACCGCCTGCATCCGCTCCACCACGTTAGCCTCGCCCACCGGCGTGCGCCAGACGCGCCGGCCGTGGCGCGCGGCCACGTCGTCGATCACGGATGACGTCGTCAGGTTCACCACCACGTCCCCCGGCAGCCGTTCGAGCGCGGCGTCCACCACCAGCGCCAGCACGTCGTCGTT